>JAIOAS010000134.1:10009-14249 GCA_019873725.1 Chloroflexota bacterium
CGTCCGATCCGCAGAACATCGCCGGATTTGGCATCACCCACGTCTATTGCAGCCTGATGGTGCGCGCCGTCGCTACCGGGGTCGCCATTGCCGAGGCGCTTGGTTTGCCGCTCGTTGGACTGCGCAACGCGCACGAAACCGGGGGCATCTATCAGATCGATCCGGAGACCGGCGAGCCTGTCGGGCTGCCGGGCAGGCCACGGAGCTATTTTGAGACGCATTACCCGGCGCTGCGCCTGCCGGAGTCCGTGGATGAAAGCGGTTGGTGGAACCGCCCCCGCGAAGAGGACGCTGAAATTCCACCCCGCGCGCAGCGTCTCATCGGTATGCTGTTGGCTCATCACGGGGACACAGACGATCACGTTGTCCTGGTGACGCACGGCGGCTTCTACAACTACCTCCTGGGTGCTTTGTTAGACATTCCTGCCGAGCGCCGCTGCTGGTTCGGGCTGAACAACGCCGCCATTACCCGTATCGACTTTGATCTGGATCGTCTGCGCCTTGTCTACATGAACCGCGCCGACTTCTTGCCTGCCGCCCTCATCACCTAGAGCAGGATGAAAGAGGCAAGAGAGCACCTCGATCCAATTTCGGATGTACCCAGGAGCACAATGTTTGCAAGCGAACCTGTTTCTATGCATCGGACCCGATTCTACGTGACCATTGGTTACTGCGCGGCTTTTGTTGCTTTGGGGCTGACCACTGCCTCGTTGGGGCCGACACTCACCGATCTGGCGACGAACACGCGCGCGGCCCTGGCCCAGATTAGCTTTGGGTTCACAGCTCGATCGTTGGGCTACCTGCTCGGTTCGTTCCTCGGCGGGCGGTTGTACGACCGTCGCCCCGGCAACCCGGTGATGGGCGCGACGTTATTGTTGCTCGCCCTCTGCATGGCGTTCGTTCCGCTGATTCCCGTGTTGTGGGTGTTGATCGCCGTACTGCTGCTTGTGGGGATGTTCGAGGGCGTGGTCGATGTGGGCGGGAACACGTTGTTGGTTTGGGTTCATGGCGTTAAGGTCGGCCCGTATATGAACGCGCTGCACTTTTTCTTCGGGGTGGGAGCCTTTCTGTCGCCGATTGTCGTCGCACGCACGCTGGCGGCCAGCGGCGGCGTCACATGGGCTTACTGGATTCTCGCCCTGTTGATAGCTCCTGTGGCTGTATTCGTGCTGCGCTTACCCAGTCCGCCGGCGCCAGCGGAGACATCTTCCACGCCGGAAAGTACGTCAACGACGGTGGCGAGGCAGACCAATGCCCTTTTGGTGATGTTGATTGCTGTCTTTTTCTTCCTCTACGTTGGATCGGAGGGCAGCTTCGGCGGCTGGATTGCCACCTATGCCAAAGCGACTGGCCTGGGCGACGCAGCTACGGCTGCCTATCTGACCTCGATGTTCTGGGGAGCGTTGACGCTGGGACGGCTGCTCTCCATCCCGCTGGCGGCGCGTTTGCGCCCGCGGATGCTGCTTGTGGGCGATTTAGTGGGCTGCTTGCTCAGCGTGCTTGTTGTCCTTGTCTGGTCCGATGCCCCGGCGGCGTTGTGGATCGGCACGTTCGGCGCAGGGTTTTCGATGGCTTCCATCTTCCCGACGATGATCTCCTTCGCCGGGCGTCATTTGACGACCACTGGCAAGACCACCGCCTGGTTTTTCGTCGGCGCGAGCAGCGGCGGGATGCTGATCCCCTGGCTGATTGGGCAATGGTTCGAATCCTCCGGCCCGCGCGTGACAGTGTTTATGATTCTGGCAAGCCTGATCCTGGACCTGGCGATGTTCGGTGTGATCATCCGCTTTGTGCGGAAACCTGGAACAACGGATTGAAAAATGGAATACGAGTTGCCACTCATCCTACAACGAGAGGTAAGAAGGTGATATGGCGCAATTGATGACGACGCTCGGTCCAAAGTCTATGGCTGAGGTAGGGATGATTTTGCCTCACGAGCACATCTTTGTGGACGTGCGCCCGCCGCAGCAGGTTGTGGATGTGAAGGTGGAGGCCGCCGACGTGGTCGCGTTGATGGCGCCGGAGGTCGAGAAAGCACGCGCGGTAGGCGTGACGGCGCTCGTGGAGTGCAGTCCCGTCGGGGTGGGGCGGCGCGTCGATCTGGTACGCGCGGTTTCGGAGGCCACACAGTTCCCCATCGTCGTGCCGACCGGCATCTACCGCGAGCCGTGGATTCCGGCGTGGGCGCATGCCGCCCGCGAGGCGGAATTGCGGGACTGGATGCTGGCCGAGTTGCAGGAACAAATCGACGATACCGGCGTGCGGGCCGCGTGGATCAAGCTCAGTGCGGGCGACGAGGGCATCACGGATTGCGAAACAAAGGTGCTCCGCGCCGCCGCGCAGGCTGCCGCCGCGACGAACGCCATCATCGGCAGCCATACCATTCGGGGGCGTGTCGTGCGCGACCAGCTCGCTATCATCGAGGCTGCCGGGTATACGCCAGAGCGCTTCATCTGGATTCACACGCAGGCCGAGCCGGACTTCGACCTGCACCTTGAGATGGCGCGGCGTGGGGCGTGGTTGGAGTACGACGGCATCGGCAATCCCGACGAAGACGACATCTACATCGAGCGCATCTTGCGCGTCCTGGATGCTGGATTCGGGCATAAGCTGATGCTCAGCCACGACCGGGGGTGGTACGATCCGGCGCAGCCCGGCGGTGGGACGCCGCGTCCTTTCACCTACCTCAGCGAGCATTTCCTGCCCAAACTCCGCGCGCGCGGCGTGGACGCAGCGACGATCTGCCAACTGACGTATACCAATCCCTTCACTGCCTTTGCCCGGTAGTGATTGCTTGACTTTGATTTTATTCGTGAGGATTCGTGTAAATTCGTGTAAATTCGTGGTTTATCTTTGAGGAGGTTAACGATGATCGCAAAAGCACCTTTTGGTCGGACCGGACATACGAGCACCCGGACGCTGTTCGGGGCAGCGGCGCTTGGGCGGGTCACGCAGGCTGAAGCCGACGCAACGCTTGACGTTTTGCTGAAGTACGGCGTCAATCACATCGATGTTGCGGCGTCCTATGGAGACGCAGAACTGCGCATCGGCCCCTGGATGCCAGCGCATCGCAAAGATTTCTTCCTGGCGACGAAGACGGAAAAGCGCACCTATCAGGAAGCGTTGGACGAACTGCAACGCTCGCTGGAACGGATGCGCGTTGATTACGTCGATCTCTGGCAGATGCACGTGCTGGTGGACCCGGAGCAGTGGGAGGTTGCAATGGGGCCGGGCGGCGCGCTGGAAGCCTTTGTCGAGGCGCGCGCGCAAGGGTTGGTGCGCTTCCTCGGCGTCACCGGCCATGGGCTCAACGTCGCCAGGATGCACATGCGCAGCCTGGAACGCTTCGACTTCGATGCCGTTTTGCTGCCCTGGAACTACCCGCTCAAGCAAAACCCACAGTATGCGGCGGATTTCGAGGCGCTGGTGACGATGTGCCGCGAGCGCAACGTCGCCGTGCAGACCATCAAATCGCTGTGCCGGCGTCCCTGGGGTGACCGCCCGCACACCCGCGCGACCTGGTACGAGCCGCTGGAGGAGCAGGCGGACATCGACAAGGCCGTGCATTGGGTGTTGGGGCGTCCCGAGCTTTTCCTGAACACCCTCAGCGACATCCACCTGCTGCCGAAAGTGTTGGATGCTGCCACCCGTTTCACCCAGCGTCCCACCGACGCGGAGATGGAGGCTCTGGTTATCGAACAGGAGATGACGCCGCTGTTCGTATAAAAGGTAAAAATGTGGTATGATTAGCGGCAATGCGTATTGAACCAAATCTCTGCTAGTTGTTCCGAAATACGTCTGAACCGGTTATCGGACGCAGATTCGCGCTGATTTTCGTGGATTGAACCATCTGGGTGAATCTGTGTTCTAATCTTGGCGTCACGTTATTGAGGGACAACGTATTAACCACAAACTAAAGGAGTTGATTATGAGTATCCGAGTTACCGTTTGGAATGAGTTCCGTCACGAAAAGACCCATCAAGCCGTTATGGAGGTGTATCCCGATGGGATTCATCAGGCCATTGCCGACTTTTTGCAGGAGGCGGGGTACGAAGTCGGCACCGCCACCCTCGATGAGCCGGAACACGGCCTGACCGACGAAGTGCTGGCGAACACCGACGTCCTCATCTGGTGGGGCCACATGGCGCATCACGAGGTCAAGGATGAGATTGTGGACAAGGTGCAGCAGCGCATCCTCAATGGGATGGGGCTGATTGTTCTGCACTCCGGTCACTTCTCC
>JAIOAS010000135.1 GCA_019873725.1 Chloroflexota bacterium
TTAGCTCAGTCCGGCAGAGCAGGGGCCTTTTAAGCCCAGGGCCACAGGTTCGAATCCTGTACGACCCATTCGAGAAGCGGCTTGGTTGAGAAACCAGGCCGCTTTTTGTGTAGTTCCCCAATTTGCATTATACTTGTGTGTATAGCGAGTTGAAGGTACCTGATAGATCGTGCATCAGGAGTTACATCTGTGGCGTGAAACCTTCCGGCTTGCGCAGAACAATGTTTTTTATTACCTCATAATGGTTGTGCAGGCAATGAAATGACAAGAATTACGTGGGCGTTGGGAACTCGGTTTCGGGTCAAAACAAACGACGGAGAAGACTTCTGGGTCACTGTAGATGCTGTGAAGCGCGGAGATGAAAATGTGATATCACCTGAATCTCCATTAGGAAATTTCCTGCTACATGCCAACAAGGGACAACGTTGTGCATTACCTTTGTACACAGGAGAAACACTTGTTTATACGTTATCTGATGTGCAGGCGGCGGACCCTCCAAGAATAGGTTCTAAACTTTACCAAAATCATTGCTGGAAGTGCCATAGCCCGATTTTTTCTCAAACAAATCAACGGTGTGCGAAGTGTGGGATGTTTGTCTGTTCGAAGTGTGGTGCATGTATGTGCAACTATCCGGCGCACTATTGAGTTTCGGTCAGCGTCGCATTAAAATGGCAACATCACTGTGCTGACCAAACAAAATAGAGAGCGTGAGTTAGTCGGCTGCTTGACGATCGATTGTTGAATCAAAAGTCGCCTTAGCAGCAATTTGGACACAAAGGAGTGTGCTACACTATGACCTATTCCAATCTCATCATTGACGCCTTTCTCATCCTCCGCGACGCTTTCTTCGACGCGGCCATGCAGCCGATTCCTTTCGCACTGCGCGACAAACGTAATACGCAAGACGATCCCCTGGATGAGCATATCGCTCACCTCTTGCAAGAGCGGTTGACAAACGCAATTTGTCAGGTATCGCCCGGGCCGCTCATCAACCCCGACTTGGTCATCTACCGCCCGGAATTGTGCCAGGGACAGCCGCGCAACTTGTTGATGGATGACGTCACGCGCATTGTGGGCATTGAAGTGAAAAAGCTGGAGCGCAGTCTTGGCGGGCGCATTGCGCGGGCATCTGGGATGGATTACAATACCACGCCGCCTTGTGGGAACATCCTGGTTTATGCAGCAGATGGGGCGGAACTCAAAATCAGGGGCTTTTATCTGTTTGTAGCTCAGGAAACGATGCCTGACCGTCGAGTAGTGCTTACGGCATTGGCATTGTGCGATGGCAACATCTTGAACGAAGACTTTGACCTTTACCTGAGTATAGTGGGGCAGCGCCAAAAAACTGTGGGATTAGGTTCCTATGGCGACGGCGTCAATCGCAACCGCCCGATGCTGATTTTTGCCAATCCTTTGGGCGCGCAAGAACTTGATCGAACTGCGACTGTGGTTGTCCCTGAGGCGCAGGATGACCGTGTGCGCCTGGTTTATCGTATCACCAGGCGAACCGCCGTCGGCGCGGTGCGGGATTTTTGCGCTTACCGCAAAAGCACAGATGTCCCCGTCGATTGGGAAATACGCACATTGCATGAGCCTTTCCCGCAACCTTCCGCACGAGTTTCCGAGACGCAGGCGCGAGGGCGGTTCAGGGTGCCATTTGTGGTGGAGCCGTAATGTCAGATTTGATGCACGCGCCTGTTTACGCCATTGAGAACGGTTTTCCGCTGGAGCTCATCAGTCAATTGGCGGAAGGCGAGTCCTGGCGCAAAGAAATCTATCGACCGCCATATTATTTACACAAGTGGTGGGCCAGGCGTTTGGGATCGGTTTTCCGCGCTATTGTGCTGGCGTGTTGTTTGGACAAAACGCAAGCGGTAGAAGCGTTTTTCTATAAACCGGCGGCATTTTCTGACGTGGTGATCTTCGACCCCTTTATGGGCAGCGGTGTTACTGTGGGCGAAGCGGCTAAATTGGGTTGTCGTGTTATCGGGCGGGATATCAATCCGGTAGCAGTAGGGATGGTTACGGCCGCACTGCAACCTTGTTCGCGGCAAGCTGTGCGCGAAACGTTTGCCCAACTGCGCGAGACTGTCGCCGATCGTATTCTGTCGTTCTACAAAACGCGCTTGTCTGACGGAACGGAAGCCGACGTTCTGTATTACTTTTGGGTGAAAGTGGTGAATTGCCCATTGTGTGGTGAGGAGGTCGAGCTATTCAAGAATCGGATTTTCGCCAGCCACACCAACCCGCGCGCGCATCCTCAGGCGCAGGCGTTGTGCCCTCAGTGCGGCGCGGTCAATCCGGTTCTATACACGGCGACGGCTACGTCTTGTGACGTGTGTGGCTATAGTTACAATCCTCAAGTGGGCGCAGTCAAACAGACAACCGCAACCTGTCCCGCTTGCCAGGCCAGCTTCAAGACGATTGACGCGATCAGGAAGATGAGCGCGCCGCCGCAGCACAGAATGTACGCGAAAATGGTGCTAACCGGTCGCGGAGAGAAGCTGTATTTGCCGGTAGATGAAGGCGACCACGCTTCTTATGCCCGCGCAGAAGCGTTGTTGGCTGAATTGTGGTCGCATATCCCACAGGAGATGATCGCACCGGGATATAACACCGATCAGATTCTCAATTACAACTACACGCATTGGTATCAAATGTTCAATGCGCGGCAATTGGCGGCAGCGGCTTTGCTCAGTGGGGCAATTCGCCAAATCGCGCATCCACGTCTGCGATTGCTTTTCGCGTACCTGTTTTCTGGGACCCTGGAATTCAATAACATGTTCTGCTCTTTCAAAGGGGAAGGGACGGGCGCAGTGCGCCATTTGTTTGCTCATCACATCTTGAAACCCGAACTCACGCCGATTGAAGCTAACCTGTGGGGGACGCCTAAATCTTCTGGGGCTTTTTCAACGCTATTCGAAAGTCGCGTCATGCGCTTGCTCGATTATAAGGCCGCGCCGTTTGAACTGGAGTTAGGGGGATCGAACGGCAACCGGCAGGGGAGTAAGGTCTATGGTTTGAGCCAAGCCCTTGACCGCGAGGTTGTTACGTCTTATGAAGCCTTCGCTGCAAATCATAAGGCTCTTTATCTGACGTGCGGCGATTCTGCGCAGACCGATATTCCTGACGAAACGGTGGATTTTGTCATTACCGATCCACCTTTCTTTGATAACGTGCATTACTCCCAACTGGCCGACTTTTTTTATGTCTGGTTGCGCCAGATTTTGGGTGAGAACGGCCTTTTTGAAAAACCGACGACGCGCGCCGCGCAGGAGGTGCAAGACACCGAAGTCGAGCACTTCACAACGAAATTGAGCGCCGTATTCCGGGAGTGTCAGCGCGTCTTAAAACCTGCTGGATTGTTAGTGTTTACCTATCATCATGCGCGTCTTGAGGGATGGCAGGCTGTTTATAAGGCGGTACGCACGTCCGGTTTTTACATAACCCACGCGCATCCGGTCAAGGCGGAAATGGCAGTTGCCGTGCCTTTGCGACAGGCTAAAACCCCGGTCCATTTTGACTTGATAATAGTGTGCCGGAAACGAACCTTTTTCGAGGGCGCCGAGTCGCAGTCAGAAAAACCCGACGCTGTTCCCTTCCCACTTTCCCGTTGTTTTGAAGAGGCGCTGCACACTGTAAACCGACTGCGCGCTGCTGGGATTGCCGTCGGTTTGGGTGATGCGAAAGTCATTCTGATGGGAAAAATACTTACCAGGCTATGGATGTATCAAAACCTGGCAACGGAAATGGCAATGATCACCCGGTTTGAGGATGAAGTCGATCGGTATGCAGAGGCGCTGTTGCGAGAAATGTCGGTAGATAGTGAAGCAAACGCTGCGTCGTTGACCGAAGATTTGATGGTGGGGACTTTGCCGGTACAGACCAGTTTTTGGTGATCTGGTACGTGATTTTGGACCATGCCTGCTTTATGCTTTAACGACTTTGCGCTTTTCCCCTTACGATTTTTGCCTCTTGACAAATCTCAATACTGTAGTATTCTAATACTAGAATACTACAAGGTGAGAATAAATGACAACCCAAGCAGAACTGGCGCTCTTGTCCCTGCTCGCCGAGCAGCCTTATCACGGCTACGAACTCGAACACGTGATCGAGGCGCGCGGGATGCGGGAATGGACGGCGATCGGCTTCTCGTCCATCTACTACTTGTTGAAGAAGCTGGAAAGTGACGGCTGGATCGAAAGCCGCCTGGAGGAGGGCGGGCGCGGTCCGGCGCGCAAGGTCTATTCGATCACCGAGGGCGGGCGGGCGCAGTTGCGGGCGGCGATTGTGGCGGCGCTGTCCACGCCGCAGCGTTGTTATACGCCGCTGCTGTTAGGGATTGCGAATCTGCCGGCGGTTTCGACAGAGGAGGCCGTTTCAGCATTGCGGCAGTACGTGGCGACGTTGGAGGCGCAGTTGGCGTCCATGCGCGCGCGTTGGGAAGCGCAGAAGCCGTTGCCGTATTTCGTGGAGGCGATGTTTGCATACAGCGATACGCTGATTCAGGCAGAGCGTGATTGGATAGAACAATTTATCAAACAAGTGGAGGCGCAGCATGGAAAAGGTTGATTTCAAGAAGGCGTTGCAGCATTTATACAACCCGTCGTCGCGGGACTTCTCGCTGGTCGAGGTGCCGGAGATGCAGTTTTTGATGGTGGACGGTCACGGCGATCCGAACACGGAACCGGCCTATCAAGAGGCCGTGGAGGCGCTTTATGCAGTCGCCTACAAACTCAAGTTTATGAGCAAGCAGCGCCTGGAGAAGGATTACACCGTCCCGCCGTTGGAAGGGCTGTGGTGGGCCGCCGATATGGACTCGTTCACCGTCAGGTTGGACAAAAGCGCGTGGGATTGGACAATGATGATCATGCAGCCGGAGTGGATCACGCCGGAGATGTTCGCGCAGGCTGTCGCCGAGGTGCAGAAGAGCAAGGCGTCGCCTGCGCTGTCCAAAATGCGGCTGGAGCGGTACGCGGAAGGCTTGTCTGTACAAATCCTGCACATCGGCTCGTATGACGCCGAAGGGCCGACGATCGCACGGTTGCACCGCGAGTTCATCCCGCAAAACGGCTACGTCGAGGCCGGCAAGCATCACGAAATCTACCTGGGCGACCCGCGCAAGACCGCGCCGGAAAAGCTCAAGACGGTGCTGCGGCAACCGGTGGCGCGGCGATGAGCGCGAAATTGATCTGCACTCCCCGGATACCAATCGAGATGACTATGAGAAAGAACCTGTCGTTGATGCTCTCCCGCCGCACATTCTTGAAGGGGGTTCTAACCGCTGCCAGTCTGATGATCGTCGGCTGTAACCGCGACCAACCTCCGACGCCTGCCGCAACGGCCATACCGCCTACGGCGTCCGGCGCAACGGTTCCCCAGCCTGCCGCGTCGGGCGCAACGGCTACCCGGCCTGCCGCAACTGCCACCCTACCTGCCGTGTCTGGTGCAACCACCACACCAACCCTGCCCGCCGCAACTCCGACACACCCGTCGACCTACACCGATCCGACTCTGTCCTTCGCGGAGCGGGTGCGCGATCTGGTCAGCCAGATGACGATCGAGGAGAAGGTCTCGCAGATGGGGAGTGAATCGCCGGCGATCGAGCGCCTGGGCGTTCCGGCGTATAACTGGTGGAACGAAGCGCTGCACGGCGTGGCTCGCGCCGGCATCGCTACCGTCTTCCCGCAGGCGATCGGCCTGGCCAGCACATGGAATCCCGACTTGATCTATCGCATGGCCGAAGCGATCTCCGACGAAGGGCGCGCCAAACACCACGAAGTCGTTCGTAAGTATCCAAGTGGCCTGTACTCCGGTCTGACCTTCTGGAGCCCCAACATCAACATTTTCCGCGATCCGCGTTGGGGGCGCGGTCAAGAGACCTACGGTGAAGACCCCTACCTCACTTCCCGATTGGGCGTCAGCTTTGTGCGGGGAATCCAGGGGACAGACCCACGCTATCTCAAGGCCGTTGCCACGCCCAAACATTACGCCGTCCACAGCGGCCCGGAGAAAGACCGTCACCACTTCGACGCGCGGGTTTCTCAGCGCGACCTGCGGATGACCTACCTGCCCGCCTTTGAAGCCTGTATTGTCGAAGGACAGGCCGCTTCGATCATGGGCGCCTACAACCGGGTGAACGGCGAGGCCTGTTGCGCCAGTTCCACGTTGCTCCAGGACATTCTGCGCGATGAATGGGGGTTCCAGGGCTACGTCGTCTCCGATTGCGGGGCGATCGACGATATCTACAGCGCGCACCGCCTGGTCAGCACCCCGGCTGAGGCGGCTGCGTTGGCCGTCAAGAACGGCTGCGACCTGGAATGTGGCTGCACCTATAACATCGCCTGCCACTACCAGAAGCGGCTTGTCGAGGCTGTGGCGAAAGGGTTGTTGACCGAGGATGACCTGAACAAGTCGGTCGAGCGCTTGTTCATGGCGCGCTTTCGCCTGGGGATGTTCGATCCCGACGATCGCGTGCCCTATGCCCAAATCCCCTTCAGCGTGGTTGATTGCGCGGAACATCGGGAGCTGGCGCTGGAAGTGGCGCGCCAATCGCTTGTCCTGCTCAAGAACCAGGACAGCCTGCTGCCCCTGGACAAGGACACCCTCAAGTCCATTGCCGTCATCGGCCCCAACGCCGACGAGACGCTGGTGCTGAGCGGCAACTATGCGGGCACGCCGGCCGAGCCGGTTTCTGTGCTGGCGGGTATCCAGGCCCTGGTCTCTGCTGAAACGGAAGTCATCTATGTCCGAGGCTGTGAAATTGTTGACGATTCTCAAAGCCGCTTTGCAGAAGCTGTCGAAGCGGCGAGAAAAGCGCAGGTGGCGGTGATGGTGATGGGCCTTTCGCAGCAACTGGAAGGCGAGGAAGGGCAGACCGAGGGCAACCCGCGGGGGGTGCGTAGCCGCGGCGACCGCGAGACGCTCGACTTGCCGCCCATCCAGGAACAGCTCCTGCAGGCCGTCTACGAAACGGGAACGCCCATCATCCTGGTGCTGATGAATGGCAGCGCCGTCTCCATCAACTGGGCCGCCGAGCACATCCCCGCCATCCTGGAAGCCTGGTATCCCGGCCAGGCGGGTGGAACCGCCGTGGCCGAGGCGCTGTTCGGGCTGACCAATCCGGGCGGCAGATTGCCGGTCACGTTCTACCGCTCCGTCGCGGACTTGCCGGCTTTCGACGACTACAGTATGGAGAACCGTACTTATCGCTACTTCACCGGTCAGCCGCTCTACGCATTTGGCTTTGGCTTGAGCTACACCACCTTCACGTACCGCAATCTGCAGATCACCCCAGAACGTATCAAGGCCGGCGATTCCGTTTCCATTCAGGTGGAAGTCGAGAACACCGGCCAACGTCCGGGTGACGAGGTGGTGCAGCTTTACTTGAAGGACGTCGAAGCCTCGCTACCCGTGCCTTTGCTCCAGTTGCAGGGCTTTAGCCGCATTCACCTGTCGCCTGGGGAGAAGCAGACTGTCCAGTTCACCATCACCGCCGCGCAAATGTCCTTCGCCGACGAGGACGGGAAGTGGGTGCTGGAACCGGGCGAGTTTCAGGTGTGGGTGGGGGGCCAACAGCCCAACCCGGCGGTCGACGTGCAGCCTGTCAATGTTTTGGCAGGGCAGTTTGTGATCCAGCGTTAGCTACCGCCCTATGGCTTGATCATCCCGTGCATGGTGAGCCAGCTCACAAAGGCATTGAACCAGCCGGTGCTGGTCGTTTCCTTGGGGTACATGCCGAAGCCGTGACCGCCCTGCTCATAGAGATGAAATTCGACCGGCCTCTTAGCCGCGAGCCAGCTTTCGATCAGCCCGAATCCGCTATTGGCGAAGAAGGGATCGTCGGCAGCGAGCGCGACGAACAGCGGCGGAGCGTCGGCCGGAACGGTCACCGCAGCCAGCGGACCGTAGATGTTGCCGATGAACGCCGGCCTGGCGTCCTCACTGACGAGCGCAGTCGCCAGGGTAAGCATTGCCCCGGCTGAGAAGCCCACCATACCGATACGGTCCGGGGCGATTTTCCACTCGGTGGCCCGATTTCGGATCAGGGCGAAGGCGGCACACGCGTCCTCAAGCTGCGGCGCGAGGTAAACTTTCATCTGCGCCGGATCAGGTCGCGGAGGCCGGCGCTCGGTGTTCGAGAACATCTCGTCCATCGAGCGTTTGAATCCGTCCATGTCCGCCGGCGTCTGGATCAGTCGATATTTAAGGACGAATGCCGCGACGCCGTGCTGGGCCAGAGCGCGGGCGACATTCCAGCCTTCGTTCTCCATCGACAACGTGCGGAAACCGCCGCCTGGCGCCACGACGACCGCGGCGTCGCTGGCGATGGCCGGATCGGGCAGGAACGGCGTGAGCGTGGCAACCGTGACGTTACGGGCGAACTGGCTGCCATATTGCGAGTGCCATGCCTCTTGGGCCGTCGCGCCGGGGAGGGGGGCGGTGCCGATCTCGATCGCATCCGGCTGATCGGGGATGGCGATCGGCGTCATTGTGTGGTCCAACTGCGCAGGAACTGGTGTCTCAGATGCAAACTCTTTTTTTTCCACGAAATTTACTCCTTCTGTCATAGATATATTGCTATACTAAACGCACGCTGAAACTGCACTTTTTTTGTCAGCAGATTTAGCAGATGAAGCAGATTTTTGATTGGTTTATAACGTATAATCTGCTAAATCTGCTTAATCTGTTGATAGAAAATGGAACTTTTAGCATACGCCTATACATCGCAGGATAATTTGCTTTTTTTGGTATTGGTTTGATTATAGCTGGATTTGTTCAAATGGAAAATTTGCAGCCCACAAAGGTTTTTAAAAAGCGTATGATTTTGACAGGTTTCTGAAACATTGTACTATGATCCCACTAACACGATAAAGAGAATCCAGGGAGGAGGCCAACGATGAAACGTTACGAGACGATAGGACAGCTTCTTGTGCGTCTGGGGCTGCTGGCGGCCCTGTTGAGCGGGTTCGCGACCGATTGGGTACACCCTGCGCCGGTGCTGGCGGATGATTGCAACATTCAATGGAACCCGGTGCTTCACGACACTTTCGACACAGCCTACCGCTCGCCCGGCGGGCCGGTGACGCCGGGGACGACGGTCAAGCTGCGACTGCGTGTCGGACAGAACGACATCACCAGCGCGCGCGTGCGGGTGTGGGACGATCGTACCAACACGGCGACCTATCACCCTATGGCCTGGGACGGCAGCTTCGACACCGATCCCACAACCTACGATTGGTGGTTTGTGGACCTTCCGGTCGGAGCGCAAACGACTGTGCTCTACTATTTCTTCGAAATCAACGACGGCGGCGCATGTTCACCGGCCGATCAGGATTTCTATACCGACGACGATCCCACATTCTACGGCGGCGGGTATGGCGCGATGAGCGATGACTACAATGACGGCAAAAGCTTCCAAATCACCGTTTACGATCCCGCCTTTGCCGTGCCGGAGTGGATGCAGGGCAGCGTGGTCTATCAGGTCTTTCCCGACCGTTTCCGCGACGGCAATGCGGCCAACAATCCTTCCGCCGGGCGCTTTTCGTATAACACCAGCGGAACCATTGTGTGCTCCAACGATGCCGAAGGCGATTGGAATAGCGTCGTTTGCGATCCACGTAGCACTTACACGCCGTCCTGCGCCGATAAGTACGGCGATAATTTCTACGGCGGCGATCTGGCCGGAATTACCGAGAAGATCAACGCCGGCTACTTCGACACGCTCGGTGTGAGCGTGCTCTATCTCAACCCTATCTTCTTCTCACCATCGAATCACAAATACGACACGGCGGATTATATGCTGATCGACCCTGATTTCGGCACGTTTGCCGATTTCCAGGCCTTGACGGCAGCCGCCCACGCGCACGGGATGAAGGTGATCCTCGATGGCGTCTTCAATCACACGTCGTCGGATAGCCGGTACTTCGATCGCTACAAGCGCTTCGATGTCAACGGCGTGCTCACCAGCACCGTGGAAGGCGCGGACGATAACACCGGCGCGTGCGAAAGCCCAAATTCCGCCTATCGCAGTTGGTTCTACATCCCCGACAGCATCGGATCACCGGCTACCGGCCTGACAGATCGTTGTGACGGCAACGACGGCGACGATCCCGGCGGGGCGTGGGATCAAACGTACTCCGCCTGGTGGGGCTACGGCTCGCTACCTAAGTTGCAGGCGAATTCCGCGGCGGTGCGCGCTCTCATCTGGAATGATGGCCTCAATTCCGTCGGCCCCTACTGGACCTACCACGGCGCAGACGGCTGGCGCTTCGACGTGGGCGATGACGTGGATCCCGGCTTGACCGCCGACCCGACCAACACGTACTGGGAAGGCTTCCGCGCTGCCGTGCGCAATGCAGGCGTGACCGGCAAGGATGACACCTTGATGCTGGGGGAGGTATGGGGCGACGCTTCGGGGTTGCTGCTGGGCGGCGAATGGGACAGTGTGATGAATTATCGTTTCCGCTCGACGGTGCTCGGCTGGCTGTTCACCGGCTGCTCCGGCAACGGTTGTACCGGCGGCACTGTATTCGAAGACAATGACAGCAATAGCGGCAGTTCCAGCGGCGCGATCAACTACCTCAGCCCCTCGCTGTTCAATGCCCGCCTGCGCTCCATCGAAGAGGATTACCCGCCGATGGCCTTCCACGCCATGATGAACCTGGCCGGATCGCATGACACCAACCGCGTGCGCTTCCTGCTCAAGAAGATCAACAACGATAATGACGCCGCAGCTCTTCAGCGAATGAAAGAATGGTGGCTCTTTTCCTTCACCTACGCCGGTGCGCCGACGTTCTACTACGGCGACGAAATCGCGCTGAGCCATGACGCGGTGTGGACAACCAAATGGGAGGACGATCCCTATAACCGTGTCCCTTACCCCTGGCCGGACGCGAGTGGCAGCGCCTACGTGCCCGTCACCGACACACTGGCCTTCGCCCGCAAGATGGCGAGCATCCGCTGGAGTTACCCCGCGCTACAATCCGGCGATGTGCAACATGGTATCATCATCGACGATGCCAACAAGCTCTACGGTTTCGCCCGCACCACCGGCAGCCAGACCGCGCTCATCGTCCTCAACCGTGATAGCGTCCAGCACACGGTCAATCTCACCGGCCTGAATGCCGCGCCCTACAATCTCACAAACGGTACGGTGCTATACGATGTGATTGAAGGCAATTCGTACACAGTTGCTGGCGGCAGCGTGAGTGTGCCGGTCAATGCGACGTGGGGTGTGGTGTTGTTGGAGCAGAACAAAATCGACACTCCGGCCATGCCGGTGGTCACCTACGCAGAGAGCATCGGGCCAGACCTGCTGAGTTGGCCGGCGGTGATCACCGATACCACCGGCGAACGCGAGTTGGCGCTCGTCTACACGGTTCACAGCGGCAACGCTCCTGACTTTCCTCCAGACGCCGGCAACCAGATTGGCACGGTGACGCTGCCCGATTTCGGCGCGCCCAACGGCGTGCTGACCTTTACCACGACCAATCCCGCCAGTGGGACGTATTATCAGGTCTGTGCCTACAACGCCGCTGGACGGTCTTCGTGCGGTGTGTCCGAGCCTACCGCCGTCACGTTCACCGGCGCGTATCCAGTCTCGCCGTTCTGGCAATTCGCTGCCCTGTTGGCAGGGGTGGGGACGCTGGGAGGGATCGCCATTCTTGTGCGTCTGTATCAAGTGGCTTTGCGCCGTCACGCCCGTTGTCGCCATTTCCAAATCGGTCACAAATCTGCTTAACCGGCTAAATCTGCTGATGAAAATGGCAATTTGGGTATTTTGTACTCGTTTCTATACCGGCGCAATAGAACAGGTGAGGGCATGACAGAACTGGTAGGTCAGACCATTGGAGCATACCGGGTCATCGCCAAGTTGGGCGAAGGTGGGATGGCCGAAGTCTACAAGGCGTACCAGCCTCGCCTCGAACGTGAGGTCGCTCTCAAGTTCATCCGCCCTGAACTTGCCGCCAATGCGGAGTTTCGAGGGCGTTTTGAGCACGAGGCGAAAGCGATTGCTTGTCTGAGCCACCCCAACATCGTCCACATTTACGATTTTGGTGAGGAAGGCAACCGGTATTACCTGGTGATGGAATACATCCCCGGTGTAACTCTCAAGGAGCGCCTTGAAGCGTTGCACGCTGCCGGAAAAACGATGGACTGGAACGAGGCATGTCGCATCATCAGCCAGATCGCCGCAGCATTGGACTATGCTCATCAGCAAGGCATCATCCACCGCGACGTGAAGCCGGCCAACATTATGCTGACCCCCGATGGGCGCGCGTTGCTCAACGACTTTGGCATCGCCAGGATGCTCGGTACGTCGCAGGCACTGACGCAGACCGGGGGCACGATCGGCACCCCTGCCTATATGTCGCCGGAACAGATTCGGGGGGACAAGGAACAGCTTGGCCCGGCCAGTGACCTCTACTCACTTGGCATCGTGTTGTACGAGATGCTGACCGGTCGCGTGCCCTTCTCTGCCGATACGCCCCTCGCGGTGTTGTACAAACACCTACACGACCCTATTCCACTGCCGCGCACCCTTGCTCCGACGCTACCCGAAGCCACTGAACAGGTGCTCCTCAAGGCGCTGTCCAAAGACCCGGCAGAGCGCTACCCCGACGGACGAAGCCTGACCCAGGCTCTGCAAGCCAGTCTTTCCACGCCCACGCTGCCCTTACCGGTTCCCCGGCGGATACGAACTCGCCCAGCCTGGCTCATCCCCGCCATTGTCTTTGCAATGCTGGCAATGGCAGTCTACGGCGTTTGGGCGTGGCGCACCGGTCAGCCCCGCTTTTCCCAGAAGCAACAACCAACGGTGAAGACTATGGCTGTCTCCGACGCAACGGCGACGTTCACCGCTGTTGCATCTACTACAAGTTCCTCGGCAACTGCTGCTACGGCAACGGTCCTCCCCCCCACTTCCACCGCCACACCACGCCCACAAGCCACACCCCGCGCGACAGCCGCTAGCACCGGAACACTGATCACCGTGGTGCAGCAGTTCGCGGCCCCCGGTTACCATGCCGAGGGCCTCACCTGGGATGGCGTAAATCTGTGGGTTGCGGATAACTCGGGGACGATCTTCCAGGTCGACACCGCCGGTCGAACACTCGGCGCTTTTGAGTCGCCTGAAGTGACCCCGCAGGGCCTGGCCTGGGATGGCACGAGTTTCTGGGTCTTTACCACCAACTATGGCCTCATTTACCGGTTCCAGATCGAGGGAACAGAGACGCGCACGTTGGGTTCCTTCGAAAGCCCGGCCCGCGTCTTTGGCGGCGACATCAGCCAGGAACTGGCCTGGGATGGCACGAGTCTGTGGTACGCCAATCAATTCAACGTCTACCGGTTGGACACGTCTGGCAACATCCTCAGCACCTTCGCCTTTGCGCAGAATGTGACCGGGCTGGAATGGCACGGCGAACATCTCTGGCTGGCATACGGAGCGTGGCCTGCACTTTCTACTCTGGCGGTAGTTGATGGAGCCGGAAACGTGAGGGCGACCTTCCTCGCTCCGGTTCACGGGATTCTGGCGCTGGCGTGGGGAGACAATACGCTGTGGGCATTGGGGCGCGAGTTACACGGGACCGCGATCCAGATTTATCAACTAGACGTATCCCGTGTGTATGCGACCCTCACTCAAATTTCTGATTCATCCTGGCAAGCCGAAGTGCAAGGCGTGCGTAAATCGCCTTCCTTGCGCGCCTACACGACCACGCCCAGCGAGATCAAAGCCCCACACGTAGCCGAAGCCGGGACGGTATTCCTGGTGGTTGAGTTGGGGTTGCGAAGTCTAGAAAAGGGCGCGCTCCTCAACTTGAAAGAATTACGAGTGACAGATAGCCAGGGGCACGCCTATCCTCTCATAGGTATGGCATTGTCAGCGGACGGTGGTTTTGCCCTGGGTGAGATCAGCGGCCTCATCCATCTGATCAACGTTGATCCACCCGCGCTGGATATCGAATTCACAGTTGTGAAAAGTGGGGTGTGGGGATCAGAGACCACTGAAGGGAACACGTCAGTCCATGCTCTCAGTGGGGCATGGCCGGTAGTACAACTTGTCTTTGTCGTGCCTGAAGAGGCTGATGGATTGCGGCTAGATGGTCTTGGCTCGGGGATCGATTTGGTTGTTCCCTGACGCCCGACATTCGAGATCAATTCGTGCAGTCCCAGGAAGCTTACGACGCAGCTGGCGCGGCCCAGGGCG
>JAIOAS010000136.1 GCA_019873725.1 Chloroflexota bacterium
GCGGCTGATTTACAACCCATCATCTGCTGAGTCTGTTGAAAAGACGGGGAAATTTTGTCATATACCTGGTATAACTATCAACTTTCAACCCTACACAAGGAGGTAAACCACATTTGAACATTTAGAGATTTTTTTTGAATAGTTTTTTCAGTAAAAACAATATATTCACATTAACTTTTGAGAGGAGTCGATCTATGAGAAAGTCTCTATCTGTTACCATGTCTGTGTTGGTAATTTTGGCGACCTTGCTATCTGCCTGTGGTGGGCCTCAAACGGTGGAGGTCATCAAGACCGTAGAG
The DNA here is from genome assembly GCA_019873725.1 of Chloroflexota bacterium. Lineage (GTDB taxonomy): Bacteria > Chloroflexota > Anaerolineae > B4-G1 > SLSP01 > DSWT01. The sequence continues at coordinate 300 of JAIOAS010000136.1, forward strand.
GTCGTCAAGACCGTGGAGGTTCCCAAAGAGGTCGAGGTCGTCAAAACCGTCGAGGTCACTAAAGAGGTCGTCACGACCGTTGAAGTGGAAAAGTACGTGCTGGCCGGCGCAATCCCTTATCCCGAACCTGCGTTGATGAGCGGCAGCCGTGAACCTAAGACCTTCGACGTGAACGAGATGATCGAGTTCAAGAAATTCGATAAGTACTGTGAACCCGCCTGGGTCACTGAGAAGGTGAAGCGTGGCGAGCTTCCGCCCATCGAAGAACGCCTGCCCAAAGAACCCTTCGTGTGGAAGGAAGGCTTTATGTCCGATGGCATCGGTCAATACGGCGGCGTGTGGCGGGGCGTTTGGGCTGCCCCGACGGAAGGTTGGAACTGGGCCGCCGGCGTGAGCCAGGGCTGGTTTGGCATCGAAGCTGTGGTCCAGGAAGAGCCGATTCAAACCGGCGCGATGTTCCTGACCAAAGACGTCAGCCCGCTGCCACAACTGGCTAAAGGGTGGGAATGGTCCGCCGATGGTTATCAATTGACCATGCATCTGATTGAAGGGGCCAAATGGTCCGATGGGGTGGAGTTCACCACAGAAGACATTATGTTCCTGTGGGAAGACAACATCCTGGACCCGAACGTCAACTCGTGGACGCAGGCCAGCTTCTGGGAAATCGAGGGGAAGCCGATCAAACTGGAAGCCCTCGACAAATACACCCTGCTCTGGACGTTCCCCGTTCCCAAGCCGGTTGCGCAATTGTACAATATGACGAACCTGATCTTCTCGCCCGGTCCGGCCCACATTCTCAAGCCCCTGCATCCCAAGTACGGCGGTAAGGACTATCAGAGTTATCGGGACTCGCTCCCACCCAACAAGCTGCCGATCGTCACGATGGGGCCCTGGGTGCCGGTGGAATACAAGACCGATGAGTTCATGGTGATGCGCCGCAACCCCTACTACTGGAAGGTGGACTCCAACGGGTGTCAACTGCCCTATCTCGACGAAATGCAGTGGACCTACTCCAAGACGGGGACCACCCGCACCTTGAATACCATCGCCGGCACCGCCGATCATGCCAATGTGGAGAACCCCGAGACCTTCGACGAGACGGTCAAGCAGGCTTCCGATCCGAATGCGCCCTTCCGTGTGGAGTGGGGGCCTGAAACCTTGGGCTTCAGCCTGGAGCTTAACCAGGCGAAGTATACCGGCGTGCAGAACGATCACGATGCAGCCGTGCGCGAGCTACTCCGCGACGTGCGCTTCCGGCGCGCCTTGACCCAGGCCATTGACCGTGAGGGGCTGGCGCGCTCGCTCACCAACGGCCCCTTCTTCCGCCCCTGGCCCGGCGGGCTGTTCCCCGGCTCTCAGTACTTCGATCGCACCTCCGTCGTGTACTATCCCTTCTCGCCGGATACCTCGCGCGCGCTGTTAAAAGAGATAGGTCTGGAAGATACCGACAAAGACGGCATCCTCAACTGGACCACCGGCCCGATGGCGGGCAAGAATGTTGAAATTGCGATGACCACCTGGGAAGACATCTCTGCCGGGGCCACGATGGGGCCGGCGCTGGTGTTGCTGTTCCAGGATATCGGCATCAAGGTCAATTTCCGCATCCTTACCAACATCGCCATGAACGAGGCGACAACCAACGGGACATGGGAAATGCGCATCAGCCGCCCCGGTCAGGTGTGGTCTACCCCCAACGTGCGCTGCAAAGACTTTGCGCCGGTGACGAAGGAGTTCGGCTGGCACCGTGAAGGCGACAAGCCCGAGGAATATGCCGACTTTGAAAAGCGCATGATGGAGATTTCCAATGCCTTCTGTCTGGAGACCGATTTCGCCAAGCAGAAAGAGCTGATGTACGAATATAATAAACTGCACACTGAAAACGTCTACTCGATCGGGCTGGTGGCGGGACGTTATGGGCTAATGTTGAACAAATACTTCAAGAATGTGCCCATCGGCACGCCGCCTTTCCTCTATCAATGGGACTTCAACAACTTCCTGCCCGAACAAATCTGGCTGGCCCCGGCGGAGCAAAATATCCTGGGGCAGAAGGAAATCTATCCCGGCAAACTGCCCGGCGTGGATTTCCCCTATCCCAATTTCTCTCAGTAACCGTCTGGTGGGGAGGGGGAGCCTTTCTCCCTCCCCACACTGCGTTCGTCTGAGGATGGAGCCGCTATGTTAGAGTATATCTTACGCCGTTTGCTGATCTCGATCCCCCTGCTGTTGGGGATCAGTGTAGTGGCGTTTATCATTATCCAGTTGCCGCCAGGGGATTTCGCTACCGCTTATCAGCAATATCTGATCAACCAGGCGAATATGTCCCCGCAGGAAGCCGAAAAGGCCGCCAATGAATATCGGAAGATCTACGGGCTGGATCAACCGGTCCCGATTCAGTATCTCCGCTGGATCAAGGGCATTGTCACCGAGGGCAAGTTTGGCTATTCCTTCGCCTATAAACAGGACGTGGCGCAGCTCATCGCCGAACGGTTGCCGCGCACGTTGTTTCTGGCACTGGCGGCGCACTTGATTTCAACGTTGGTGGGTATCATCATCGGCATTTATTCGGCCACGCATAAGTATAGCCTGGGTGATACCTTTGCTACCGTGTTCGCTTTTATCGGCACGGCGGCGCCGCGTTTCTTTCTGGCGATTGTGATCGTTTATTACCTGGTGATCCAGGTGAAATATCCGTATGTGAATCGTTTCGTTTCCCCACAATATGCTTTTGCGCCGATGAGCTGGGAAAAATTCCTGGATATCCTCAAATACTCGTGGCCGGTGATCGCCATTGCCGGCTTCGGCGGCGTAGCGCGTAACATGCGCGTCATGCGCGCCAATCTGTTGGATGTTTTGAACTCGCAGTATGTCACCACGGCGCGCTCCAAAGGGGTGCGGGAATCCCTGGTCGTCTACAAGCACGCCGTCCCAAATGCCCTGCATCCCATCATCATGTACCAGGGAACGGTCTTGCCGTATATGCTTCAGGGTGAGCTGGAAGCGGCCATCGTGTTGAACATGCCTTCGTTGGCGCCGATGTTCTATAGTTCTTTGGTCAACCAGGACATCTATGTTTCCGGCGGCTTTCTGTTTATCTACAGTGTATTGTTGGTCGTCGGGAACCTGATCGCCGATATTATGTTGTCGGTGCTCGACCCGCGAATTCGGCTTGGACAATGAGGCGTTTATGACAGAGCAGACATCAATGCTGGAGAATCGGCGGATTCATCCTGAAGAACACGAAAGTTATTTCAATCTGGTATGGCGTAAGTTTCGCAAGAGCCGGATTGCTATTGTAGGGGGGCTGATTGTACTGGCGCTGGCGGTTATGGCTATCTTTTCCAGTTTCTTTTCGCCTTACGATCCGGTCAAGCTTAATATGCGCAGCGGTTTTACTCCTCCCAGCCGCATCCACTTTACGGACATCAACGGCAGATTTTATGGGCGGCCCTTCGTGTACCAGTGGAAACAGGTGGTGGACGAAAATATGTATATGCATTGGGTGGAGGATACCAGCACCCTTTATTTTGTGAATTTTTTCGTCCAGGGTTGGGAGTACAAATGGCTGGGGCTGTTTCCCACCCGTCTGCACCTCTACGGTGTCGCCGAACCCGGGACGATCTACATCCTGGGCACGGATAAATTTGGGCGCGATATTTTCGGGCGTATGTGCCTGGCGGGACGCATTTCGTTGGCGATGTCGTTGTTCGGTACGTTCATCAGCGTTGCGGTGGGGTCGGTGCTGGGGGTGATCTCCGGCTACTACGGGGGGCGCTTTGACAATTATCTGCAGCGCTTTGTCGAATTTGTCCAGTCGTTCCCCCAACTGCCGCTGTGGATGGCGCTGGCCGCGGTCATCCCCTCGACATGGGATCAAATGGCGGTTTTCATCGCCATGTCTACTATTTTCGCCTTGCTGAGCTGGACATTGCTGGCGCGTGAGATTCGTGGCAAGGTTATGGCCATGCGCGAAACCGATTTCGTGCTGGCCGCGCGGGAGATGGGCGCCAGTGATATGCGCATCATCTTCTACCATCTCTATCCGAATACCCTCAGCCATACCATTGTCGTCCTCACATTGACCATTCCTTCGATCATCCTGGCCGAGAGTTTCCTCAGTTTCCTGGGCATCGGCATTCAGGAACCGCTGGTCAGTTGGGGAGTGATGATGCGCGAGGCCCAGACCATTCAGACCCTGGGGTTCAATCAATGGATTATAGCGCCGGTGTTGTTCATCCTCCTGGCGGTGTTGGGGTTCAATTTCCTCGGCGACGGACTGCGTGATGCCGCCGATCCCTACACGATCACTTAAACCGGGCGACAACGAGAGTAGCGTATGACCGAACCAAAACAGATACTTCTTGAAGTCAAGGACCTCAAACAATATTTTCCCATCCGTCGCGGAGCTTTTCGGCGTGAGAAAGGCTTTGTCAAGGCCGTAGACGGGCTGAGCTTCTTTGTGCGTGAAGAGGAAGTGCTGGGATTGGTAGGCGAGAGCGGTTGTGGCAAAACGACCGCCGGCCGCACTATCTTGCGCTTGTACGATCCCACGGGCGGCGAAATCTGGTACACGCGCCAGGACGGTCAGCGGGTCAATATCGCCATGCTCAGCCAGAAAGAGATGAAGCCCCTGCGGCGTGAAATGCGCATGATTTTCCAGGACCCCTTTAGCTCGCTGAACCCTCGCCGAACCGTCAAAGAGATCATCGGTGAGCCGTTGATTATTCACAACATCGCACGGGGACGCGAACTGGAAGCACGGGTCGCGGAATTGATGCAAGCCGTCGGCCTGGATCCGAATTACATGGAGCGGTATCCCCACGAATTTTCCGGCGGACAGCGGCAGCGCATCGGCATTGCCCGCACCCTATCGCTGAGTCCCCGGTTGATCATTGCCGATGAGCCGGTCTCGGCGTTGGATGTTTCCATTCAGGCCCAGGTTTTGAACCTGCTCCAGAACCTGAAGATGGAATTGGGGTTAACGATGATCTTCATTGCGCACGATCTTTCGGTTGTAGAGCACATCTCCGACCGTATTGCAGTTATGTACGTCGGCAAGCTCGTGGAACTTTCTACCACCGAAGCTGTGCTTTATCATCCCCAGCATCCCTATACCGAAGCATTGGTTTCGGCAATTCCACCTGCCGATCCGGATATTCACTTCAGCCGCATCAGACTTGAGGGCGAAGTGCCCAGCCCGGCCAATCCGCCGGCCGGCTGTGTTTTTCATCCCCGGTGTCGCTATGCTCAGGAACGCTGTCGAGTTCTCGAACCAACGCTTGTGGAAGTCGAACCGGAGCATTTTGTGTCATGTCACTTCGCCACAGAACTGCATCTACGAGGCATAGGAGGGAACAATGTCGCGTAAAGTGCGCCTCACGGCTGCAGCTATGTATATTTTCATCCTCGGCTGGGTGTATGCCGCCTTCACCGAAAAGGACGCGCCTTTGGTGCGTTTCCATTTCAGGCAGTCGGTGGGGCTTTTGCTGGTTCTGCTGCTGGTGACGGGGGGCTGGTATGGGATAACCTGGCTACTCGCGTGGATTCCTTACGCCGGCATTCTCACTGGCGTCATCGCATTTGCGCTGGTGATAGCTGCCTGGGGCGCCGGTATCCTCTTCTGGATACTCGGCATTGTACGCGCTTTGCAAGGGCGCTATGCCGCCCTGCCGTTAATCGGGCAATGGGCCCATCGCTTGCCTTTTTGAAGGAGTAGGAAGCAATAGACTCTTCCGCCTTACTTCCTACTCCTTGCCTTTCAATCCCCGTAATACCCGCTCCACCGTGAACGGGAAGCGGTTGTACCACACGCCGGTGGCGTTGCGCAGCGCGTGGTGGACGGCGGAAGCCACGGCGATAAAGGGCATCTCGGCCATACCGCGCGCACCCCACGGCCCGTTCTGCTCCGCGTTTTCGATGATGATGGGGATGACGCGCTGTGGGATGTCCTCAATGGTGGGCATCAGGTACGTGCTGAACGTGGTGGTCAGGGGATAGCCATCGCGTTGGATGAAGTTTTCCGTTGTGGCCCAGCCCAGCGCCTGAACGACACCGCCTTCGATTTGCCCTTCCAGCAAGCGCGGGTTGATCGCCTGTCCCACATCGTTGGCGCAGGCGATTTTGGGATAGGTACATTCGCCGGTCAGTGGGTCGACGACAACTTCCGCAGCGATAGCGACGTAGCCATAAGCGAAGTTAGGGTCGCCGGAACCGGTTTGCGGGTCGATCTTGGTAGTTTTGGGCGCCAGGTAGGTGTATTCTGCTTTGGCCGGGCGTTCTTCGGCGCGCCACTTTTCCAACGCTGCCGCCGCTGCACCGCGCAGCGCGTTGCCGATCATGAACGTCATCCGCGAGGCCGAGCACGATCCCGCGCTGCCGGTGATTGCCGTGTCCATCGCTTCCAGGCGTACCTTCTCGAAGGGCAGCGCCAGCGCTTCTGCCGCCATCTGGCAGATGACGGTGCGCGTTCCCTGCCCCACATCGGAACTGGCGGCGTACACAATGGCCTCCTCGATATCCCCTTCTCCGCGTAGTTCGATGCCGGCCCAGGCGTTCTCCTGATAGCCGAACGAGTAGCCGATATTCTTGAAGCCCAACGCAATCCCCACGCCACGCCCAGGCCCGGTGACGGGCGCCCGCCAACTGCCGTTGACCCGTTCCCAGCCCAGGGCCTCCGCTACGGCGATGAGCGCCTGCTCCAAACCACGGGCGTCGTCGGGCAAGGGACGGCCCCAAGGCATCGGTTCGCCGCTGCGGACGAGGTTGCGCAGGCGCAGCTCCACGGGGTCCATGTGCAACGCCTCGGCCAGCTTGTTCATCTGTGACTCGGCGACGAAGTTGCCCTGGGGTGCGCCGAATCCGCGAAATGCGCCGCCGGGGATGTTGTTGGTGTAGACGCCGAGCACTTCGGTCTTGACGTTGGGGATGCGGTACGGGCCGTTGATGGTCAACAGCGTGTTGCCCATCACCTTGTTCGTCGTGTAGATGTAGGCTCCGGCGTCGGCGATGACTTGCGTCTCGGCAGCTAACAATGTCCCATCTTCGGCGGCGGCCCACCGCGCGCGGACGAAAGCCCGGTGGCGTTTGTGATGTCCCACAATCGATTCGCGGCGGCTCCATACGATTTTCACGGGACGTTGCAGCCGGTGTGCCGCGAGCGCCAGCACGATCTGTATGGACATGTCCTCGCGCCCGCCGAACGCGCCGCCGATGGCCGGATAGATCACGCGCACCTGCTCTTTCGGCAGCGCCAGGGCGTGCGCGATCTGCGCCTGGTCCTCGTGCGTCCACTGTCCACCGACGAGCACCGTCACACGGCCTTCGTCGTCGATGTAACCCAGGCCGGCCTCCGGCTGCAGGTAGGCGTGCTCCTGGCCGGGGATTTCATACTCGGCTTCGACGACGACAGCAGCCTGCTCCAGCGCCGTCTCCACGTCACCGCGGTTGATGCGATGCCGCGAGGCGATGTTGCCATCGAAGACCAGTTCCGGGTGGATGTCGGTGCCGGGGTAGGGCGGATGCAGGCGCGGCGCGTCTGGCTTGAGCGCGTCGCGCGGGTCGGAGACGACGGGCAGGTCTTCGTATTCGACGGCGATCAGCGCGACAGCTTGTGTGGCAATCTCCTCCGTCTCTGCGACGACCGCCGCCACCTGGTCACCGACGAAGCGCACGATATCTTGCCCTTCGTGCCCCCCCTTAATCCCCCCCGAGGGGGGGGAGACAGTCTCCCCCCCTGTGGGGGGGACGGAAGGGGGGGGAGGCCCAACCAGCACCGGCTGGTCGGGATACTGCAACCCATACTCATTCAGCGGCACATCCCGCGATGTGAAGACGGCAACGACGCCGGGCAGCGCCTCTGCCGCTGTCGTATCCACGCGCAGCACGCGCGCGTGGGGCCGTCCGGCGAACAGCAGCTTCATATACAGCATCCCGTCCATCACGAAATCGCCGGGATATGGCGCATCGCCCGTCACTTTCGCGCGGGCGTCGATCCGGGGAACCGATTGGCCGACGACGTTATATTTCATGGACAAGCTCCTGTTCCAGCGCAGTCAATAATTGCACTATATCCAGTGGTGCTCCTGGGACAACATGGTCTTCGTTGTCGATATGAATATGATCGGGAAAGTTGATGATGTCAGGGTGGTGTTTAGCGTTATCCCACCGTTTTCTTAATGCCAGGGTACCATTCATCCATTGATAGCGATAACGTATCACCTGGATTTGTTCATTCACAACCGCGAAGTATTCGGCAAGTTCTACCTGGTCTTGATTAATCAAGGTGACGCGCGCGCGAAAATAGCCTTGGTCACGTGCGTCACGATTTTCCAACACAACGAAAGATTCTACAATCGGGCTGATAGAAAGCCGGGTATAGATCTCTACCAAATGGGTTTGAGCATCCATTACTCATTTTTCCCCATAAGCCATTGTAGCCGCTGACGAGCGGCGGCATACATGTCATAGAAAGATGCCCACTCCATGAACTCAGCAGAATCCCCTAATTCCCCTGCTTCGTAGCGTCGGTAGAATTCATCTGACGGCATTTGGAAATTTGCTTCAAATGTTCGTAATCGGGAATCCAGATCTGTTAACTCCCGCTGTGTGCGTCCCTGCTCTATAGTGATTAACTTATCTACCGTGCGTTCAATCACCTGGCTTTGATACCCACGGCGGTATAAGGTTTCCAAGATGTGTATTTTCCCTAGCGTAGCTGCTTGAACGTTCATGATACTCCTTAACTACTTTTGCAGCGTTTCAAAGTGTTTTCTGGGTCTTTTCTGGGTCTTTATGTCTCCAACTGCAAAACGTGCTTTAGTTCACCAGGACGTGATTGAGAAATCGTGATTCCGTCCTGATTGCCGATGACCGATCACCCATTCCGCATCCCTACCTTTCGCTTTCCAACCGCAAAATCCGTCGCAGCACGGCGACGGTGCTGGCGTAGGTGGGGTCCATTCCGAAATACGAAAGATTGTGCGCGCCGAGATTTTTGCCCTTGCTCATCGGGGTATCCGAAGCGTAGTGCAAAATGCCGATTTCAAAGGGGACGCGGTAGAGGTTGACGATCTCGTTGATAGGGTAGCGGCGCGGACGGATGAATTCGTAGAGCGCAGAGAGGTACGGGCCGCCTTCCATTTCGACGTCGGTGTAGCCGGCGTCGAGAAAGCCCTCCATATAGGCCCGGTTCTGCAAGAAGGTGCCCCACACGGCAATCGCGCGTTGGTTGTCCAGCACGTCACCGTAGACCAGGTAGGGCGCCACGTCGCTGGCGGTGAAGACGTTGCCGAACAGGTACGTGTTTTGGGAGTGCTCGTCGTAGATGGTATTGGGAATGAGGACGTCGCCAATGCGCCCGTTGAGCGTGGCGGCTTTGCCGATGACGTAAGCGCCCCGCAGCTCGCCGATGTTGACGGCCACGCGCGTGAGCAGATGATAGGCCGCAAAGCCGAGTGGGTAATCGATGTTGAGGATCACCGCCCGGCTGTCGCGCAACTGTTCCAGGGGCAGGTCTTGCAGGCGCGGATCGACATCTTCCGGTTGTAACCGTCCCAGTTCGATCACCTGGACTTCCAGGTCGAACGTGTGCTGGCTGGGCACGCGCGTGATGCCGTGGGCAGTCTCGTAGGCTTTGCGCGCGGCGCGCAGGTCGGCGCCTTCTTGCGTGTTGAGATAGTTCCGCATCACGTAGTACAGGAAATTCGCCCAGTTGCTCGGCACCTCGCGGCGGCGGATGCGCTCAGCTTCCGCACTCAAAGCGGGGTCCGCGCCGGATTCCAAATACGCCAGCAACCGCTCTTCGTGGCGCAGGGCGAATCCGGTGAGCATGTTGACCAGGCTATGGGTGTTGCTGGAGACGAAATACGTGGGACGTGCCGAGAGGTCGAAATCCAGGTGCGCGTTGACGCGGTTCCACCACTGCTGCGTCGCGCGGCGGTAGGCGATGTGCGAACCGGCCAGCAGGCTGACCGCCATCCGCTTGCGGTGATCTGCGATGCGGCACAACAGCTCCGGGAAGGCTTCTTCCCAGACCTGGCCGAGACGTCGCCAGTCACGGGGTGATAGTTGCAGCACCTGGCGCGTTTCTTCCATCAAGGCCGTGTCAGAGGGCGCGTTTGGGTCCCATGTCGCTGCCCACTCGCGTAGACGTTGTCCCAGGCCGGCTTGCAGGCCGATCAGGTCGTGCATCTTGTTCCACTCGATCTGGAATGCCGTCAGCGTCGGCACGATGTCGTCCACGTCGGAGATGCTGGCGATGTAGGCCGCCAGGGTCTCTTTTCCATCGAAGAACATGGGCCGCCGCCGGGCCTTCGCCGTGACGTGTTGCCAGGATTCGACGTCGGGATAACCGCGCCGCTGAAAAACCTCTTCACTTTGTCCCATCAACACGAGGCGCGTGTCGAGGATACAGCGCGGCAGGCGCAGGCTGCCGTAGATGAAGGCGGACATGTCCGGTTTTTGCTTGCCCGCCGCCGTGTGCAGCAGGGACTTCATCGCAATGTGCGTTTCTTCCAGCGTGCGAATCTGCACCGCATCGGTGGTGCGCAACAGCGAGTAATACGTGCGGGCATAGAGGGTGATTTGATCGGTGCCCTTCTTCGGAATGTTGCGTTTCATTGCTTTTCGGCTGCCTTCTCCACAGCGCGGATGATTTTGTAATAGCCGGTGCAGCGGCAGAGGTTGCCGCTCAACGCGGTCTTGATTTGCTCGCGGGTGGGATGTGGCATTTCTTCCAACAGTTTGGCGGCGCTCATCACGAAGCCGGGCGTGCAGTATCCGCATTGGACGGCATCCTCGTCAATAAATGCCTGTTGCACGGGATGCAATTCGCCGTCCTTGTCGAGACCTTCGATGGTAGTGATGCTTGCGCCGTGGGCGCGTGGCGCAGGCGTAAGGCAGGCGAGCGTCGCCATGCCATCGAGCCAGATAGTGCACGCGCCACATTCGCCTTCTTCGCAGCCGGGTTTCGAGCCGGTCAATCCCAGGTCATCGCGCAGCATGTGCAACAGCGTCTTGCCGTTCGCGCCCTGCACCGAGACGTTCTCGCCGTTGACGACGCACTGGATCGGTTCGTCGCCGCCGGTGTGGTGGGCGATCATCGGCCCGCGCAACTTGGGCGAGCGTTTGGCCTTGCCCCACAGTCGCACCATAGCATCGGGTGAAGGTAGACCCAGGCGGGTATCCCCTGCGCGGATCGCTTCCAGCCCGCGTTGGACGAGCGCGCTCACTTCCTCGGTGCGGAACCATGCCGAACCGCGCACATCATCGATAGGCCGTGCGGCCTGTGCGGCCAGCCGGGCCGCTTCGGCGATGCGTCCGGCATCGAGCGGCCCGCCCTGCAGGGCGGCTTCGGCCTCTGATGCGCGGATGATCGTCGGCGCGACGCTGCCCAGGGCAATCCGCGCGCAGGTGACGTTCTGGCGTTCATCCAGCTTCACCACTATGGCGACGTTGGTCACAGCAATCGCCAAAATGCGGCGCAGTCCCAGTTTGAGGTACACCCCGCGCTCGTTCGCGGTCAAGGGGGCGAACATCAGGTCGACAACCATTTCATCCGGCTCCATCACCGTGCGGCGGACGCCGGTGTAATAATCGGCAAGGGAGACCGTCCGGTCGCCGCGCGCGCTGCGCAAAAGGAGGCGCGCCCGCAGCGCGCGCAAGGCGGTGATTGTGTCGTTGGCAGGCGAGGCGGTGACGAGGTTTCCCACGATGGTGCCGCGGTTGCGAAGCGCCGGTGCGCCCACCCACCAGCAGGCCTGTGCCAGCGGCAGTGCCTGTTCCTGAAGCAACGGTGATGTAGCAGCCTGCGCGTGCGTCACCATCGGCCCGATGTGGATGAGGCCATCGTGCCCCACGCGGATTTCGTCCAGGCCGGCCACGCGCGTCACGTCGATGAGCACCGGGGGCGTGCGCGCTTTATTTTGCATCTCCACGATCAGGTCGGTGCCACCTGCCATAATCCGCGCCTTCTCTTTATGCTCGCGCAGCAGCCGGATGGCATCATCCAGATTCGTTACAGTGTAGTAAACGTCCCAAAGGGCCATAGGTAACCTCGAATAGCGAAAGCGAATAACGAATAGCGAATAACGAACGACGAATTATGGATTGGTTATTCGTTATTCGTAATTCGTTTGATTTCTCGCACGATGTAGAGCGGCCGGTCGCGGACTTCGTCGTAGATACGGCCGATGTATTCGCCCAGAATGCCAATGCCGAGGAGTTGAACGCCGCCCATGAAGAGGACGAGGCTGGCGGTGAGTCCCTGCCCGGCCAAAGGCGCGGAACCGCCAAGCCGGATGATGAACAGGACAAGGGCCAGCAAGATGCCCAATCCTACCGCGCCCGCGCCGAACCATTGCGCCAGCTTGAGCGGGAAGATGGAGAAACCGGTGATGGCGTCCAGCGCCAGGCGGAACATCTTTTTGAACGGGTACTTTGTCTCGCCGGCCGTGCGGGCGTGACGCTTGTACGGCACGCCGGTCTGCCGGAAGCCGATCCACGAGACCATTGCCCGCACGAAGCGGTGCCGCTCGCGCATCCGCTTGAGGGCCTCAAGCGCGTTGTGGTCCAGCAGGCGGAAGTCCCCGGCTTCCATCGGGATGATGACATCCGTGAGTGCCTGGATGATGCGGTAGAACAGCCGCGCCGTGAAGAGCTTGAACCACGTTTCGCCTTCGCGCTCGGCGCGCACGGCGTAGACGACCTCGTACCCCTCACGCCATTTGGCAATCAAGTCGGGGATGACTTCCGGCGGGTCCTGTAAGTCTGAGTCAATGACGACGACGGCATCGCCGCGCGCGTGATCCATCCCGGCGGTGATGGCAATCTGGTGGCCGAAGTTCCGCGCGAAGTGGATGACGACGACATGCTCCGGATCCTGCGCGTGAATGGCGTCCATCAGCTCCGGCGACCTGTCGCGGCAGCCATCGTCGATAAGCACCAGTTCCCAGGGTTCGCCCACGCCCTCCATCACGGCGCGGACACGCTGATAGAATTTTTCGACGAGTTGTTCTTCGTTGTAAACCGGCGCGACAACCGAAAATCGTGGATTCATATACACCTCATACATCGATTATGGTCTGTGCGAGCGCGGTCAGAGACCGGCCCGAGCCAAGATTCACCTAACAGAAAGCGCCAAACGCCAAGCTGTATCTGTTGACGTTTGACGCTTGACTGATTTAAGTATACACATTCCTGCGCGGCGTGCAACCGTAAGCCAGACCTGACAGGTTTTCTGAAACCTGTCAGGTCTGTACAGGGGTCTTACTTCAATAACCCCACCCGCGCGTTGAACTCCTCGATTAAAGCGTCCATCGCCTCAATTTGTGTCTGGAAGCTCGTCCAGTAATCGTCCTGGTACCACTGGCGCTGGATTTCGTCGTAGGTTTTGCCTTGCTGTTCGACCCAGGTGTAGTATTTGAGGTTGTGGACGCGCTTGCGGTCGGGATAGGTCAGCTCGGCCATGTTGGCGGTGGATTCGCCGAGCAGGTATCGCTCGTAATCGGCGGCGGCGTCGAGTTCGGTATAGTCCCCGTGCGCCTCGCGCAGTTCGCGGATGCGGCTCTGATACAGTTCCATCGAGTCGGTCCACACGGTGAGGATGACGTCTTTGCTCGTCAGCTCGTACCACTTCGCCATCTTGATCGCGCCGAGCACGTTTGCTACGCTGGAAATGCCCATCAAGTCCAGTTGCTCTACTACCTCTGCCGGAACGCCGCGCCGTTTGAGATACGCGCGCCCTGCCGGTTCGTTGAACAGGCGGATCAGGTCAATGGTGGCCTGGTCATCAATGGCGGTGACGAGGTCGGTGTTCTTGACGTTGTGAATCCACGGCACGTGCTTGTCGCCGATGCCCTCGATGCGATGCGCGCCGAAGCCGTTGAG
>JAIOAS010000137.1 GCA_019873725.1 Chloroflexota bacterium
GTCTTGTAAATCGGCCAGATAGCCATTGAGTTCTTCCAGGTAGGCGGTCAAATTTTCGGCAGTGATACAGTCTTCCCAGGCTGGATGTTCGGGGATATCGCCGCTGGCTATGTGCGCTTCCAGGTCCAGGTACGTCTCGACGTTGTAGCGCGCCAGAATGTCCAATCGCGCTTGCAGAACCTGGCGTTTTTTGTCACGCAGAAAACTAACCAGAGCTTGCCGGAATAGGTCTGGTTCGGAAAGGCCAAAGGTATTGGCTATTTGTCGTGCTGTTGTCGTCATCGCGCTTCTCAAGGATAAGGATTACTTTCATTATAGTGTACTCTAGATATGGGTCAAGGCATCGTAATGAATGCACATAGTGGTATTGACAATCGCAGTACAAAAGTTTATACTATAAGTATTACAGGAGGTATAAACTATGACCGTAAAAACTGCTATTTCTTTGGAAAATTCGCTTTTCCAAAAAGTCAATGATCTGGCGCAGGAATTGAAGATTTCCCGCAGTCATTTGTTTACTTTGGCCGTGCAACAGTTTATCGAATCTTATGAGAATCAACGGCTGCTTGAGAAGATCAACGCCGTGTATGCCGATGGACCCGATCCAGAAGAAGTTGCTTTGCTACAAAGAATGCGTGCGCATCATCGCCAACTGGTAGAAGGGCAATGGTAATCGAACAAGGTGATGTCTTCTGGCTTGATCTGGGCGATCCGACAGGTTCAGGGCCGGCGTATCGGCATCCTCATGTGGTCGTGCAGAATAACCTTTTCAATCGAAGTCGTATCAATACTGTTCTTGTGTGTGTCATCACCTCGAACCTCAAACTCGCTGATGCGCCGGGCAATGTGTCCTTAAAAAAGGGGGAAGCGAATTTGCCCAAACCGAGCGTAGTGAATGTCTCACAAGTGTACACTGTGGACAAAAGCAAACTTATTGAGAAGATAGGAACTCTGTCGCCGGCGCGTGTGCACAAGATTCTTGAGGGGATACAACTGTTTCTTCAGCCACGCGACGTAAGAGAATAAACAATCAAATGAGGAGAGATAACTATGCGTAGTGATAGTGCCAAAAGTGGATTCGAGCGCGCGCCGCATCGCAGTTTGTTCTATGCGATGGGGTTGACGCCGGAGGAATTGGAACGCCCGATTATCGGGATCGTCAACTCGTTCAACGAGATCGTGCCGGGGCACGTGCACTTGAACAAGATTGCCGAAGCGGTGAAAGCCGGGGTGCGGATGGCCGGGGGGACGCCGCTGGAGTTCAACGTCATCGGCGTGTGCGATGGCATTGCGATGGGCCACGTCGGGATGAATTACTCGCTGCCCACCCGCGAGCTGATCGCCGATTCGGTGGAGTCGATGGTGGAGGGGCACGCCTTCGATGCCCTGGTCTTTATCCCCAACTGCGACAAGATCATCCCAGGGATGCTGATGGCCGCCGGACGGCTGAATATCCCCTCGATCTTCGTCAGCGGCGGGCCGATGCTGGCCGGACGCTATGAAGGCGAAGACATCGACCTCAAAACGCTGTTTGAGGCGGTAGGGAAGTACAAGGCCGGCAAGTTGACCGACGCCGAGCTGTGCGATCTGGAAATGGCGGCCTGCCCCGGTTGTGGCTCCTGCGCCGGGATGTTCACCGCGAACACGATGAACTGCCTGACCGAGGCACTCGGCATGGGCCTGCCCGGCAACGGCACGATTCCCGCCGTCACCGCGGCGCGGTTGCGCCTGGCGAAGCAAGCCGGGATGCAGGTGATGGCACTGCTGGAAGCCAACCTCCGCCCGCGCGACATTATGACGGCGGCGGCCTTCGAGAACGCGATTGCGGTGGACATGGCGCTCGGCGGTTCGACGAACACGGTATTGCACCTGCCCGCTATCGCCCACGATGCCGGCGTGAAGCTGTCGCTGGATACGTTCGACGCGATCAGCAAGCGCACGCCATACCTCATCAAGCTCAGCCCGGCGGGACCGCATCACATCCAGGATTTGAACGAGGCCGGCGGCATCCCGGCGGTGATGGCAGAATTGCGCGGCAAAGGCGTGCTGTACACCGATCTGCCGACGGTGACCGGCAAAACCGTGGGCGAAAATCTCGCCTCGGCGCGGCGGCGCACCGACGTTTTGCGCCCGGCGGACAACCCGTACAGCCCGGAAGGGGGCATTGCTATCTTGCGCGGCAATCTCGCGCCCGACGGCGCGGTGGTGAAGGCGGCGGCAGTTGGCCCGGAGATGCAGCATCATCGCGGTCCGGCGCGCGTGTTCGACGGCGAGGAAGCGGCGATGGAGGCGATTCTCGGCGGCGCGATCAAGCCGGGCGATGTGCTGGTCATCCGCTACGAGGGGCCGCGCGGCGGGCCAGGCATGCGCGAGATGTTGATGCCCACGTCGGCGCTTTCGGGCATGGGGCTGGATGCGAACGTCGCGCTTATCACCGACGGGCGGTTTTCCGGCGCGACGCGCGGTTCGGCGACGGGACACGTCTCGCCGGAGGCGGCGAGCGGCGGCCCCATCGGACTGGTGCAGGAGGGCGATGAAATCGAGATTGACATCCCCAACCGCACCCTGACACTGCACGTCTCCGACGCGGAAATCGCCCGGCGGCGCGCAGGCTGGACGCCCAATCCGCCGAAAATCCAGCACGGCTGGCTGGCCCGCTACGCGCGGATGGTCACGTCGGCCAGTGAGGGCGCGGTGCTAAGGTAGACAGTAGACAGGGGGAACGAACCCCGTCTACCGTATACTGTCTACCGTCTACCTGAACAAAATTGAAGTTTGAAGGAGAGCAAGAATGACATTGGAGAAAACGGAGTACATTTGGTTCAACGGTGAGCTGGTGCCCTGGGATCAGGCGACGGTTCACGTGACGGCACACGCGCTGCACTACGGTTCGAGCGTGTTCGAGGGGATTCGCGCGTATGAGGTCAACGGCACGGCGGCGATTTTCCGCCTGGGGCCGCACGTCGATCGGCTTCTCAATTCGTGCAAAATCTACCGGATGGACATCGGCTACAGCAAAGAGGCGATCAGCCAGGCCATTATCGAGACCGTCAAGGTCAATAAGCTGAAGGGGTGCTACATCCGCCCGCTCGTTTTTCGCGGTACAGGGGCGATTGGGGTGAATCCACTGCCTTGTTCGGTGGAGATCGTGATCTTCGCCTTTGAGTGGGAACGCTATCTGGGGGCGGAGGCCATTGAGCAGGGGGTGGATGTCGGCGTGAGTTCCTGGCGGCGGATAGCGCCTGATACATTCGCCTCGATGGCGAAAATCGGTGGGCAGTATGTCAATTCGCAGTTGATGAAGATGGAGGCGCTCTCGCACAACTACGTTGAGGCGATTGCCCTGAACTATGACGGCTTTGTGAGCGAGGGCAGCGGTGAAAACATCTTCCTTGTCCGCGATGGCATCATCTACACGCCACCACTCGGCGCTTCGATTCTCGAAGGGATTACGCGGCATAGCATCATCACCCTGGCGACAGATTTGGGGTATACCGTGCGCGAGGCGACGATTCCACGCGAACTGCTCTATCTGGCCGATGAGCTGTTCTTTACCGGCACGGCGGCGGAGGTAACCCCTATCCGTTCGGTGGATGGCATCACGATTGGCAACGGCAAGCGGGGTCCAATCACAGCGCGGTTGCAAGCGGAGTTTTTCGGCATCCTGGCCGGCGAGGTGCAAGACCGTCACGGTTGGTTGACGCCGGTTGTGTAGGAGTATAATAAAGGGTCACAAACCGGAGAGGGGGCTTCTACCGGTTTGCCAAAATTTCTGAGAGAGGAGTAGAGGAATATGGCAAAGGAAGAGTTGAATCCATTTGCGATAGCGCAGAAGCAATTGGACACGGCGGCGGAAATTATGCAGTTGGAGCCGGCCGTCCATGAGTTGCTACGCTGGCCCGTGCGCGAGTTGCACGTGACTTTACCCGTGAAGATGGACGATGGGTCTACCGAAATCTTTCACGGGTTCCGCGTGCAGTATAACGACTCGCGCGGCCCGACCAAGGGCGGTCTGCGTTTCCACCCGCACGAAACGATCGACACGGTGCGCGCGCTCGCCGCGTGGATGACGTGGAAGACGGCGGTGATGGACATCCCCTTGGGCGGTGGGAAGGGCGGCATCATCTGCAACCCCAAGGTGATGTCGCCGGGCGAGCTGGAACGGCTGAGCCGGGCGTACATCCGCCAGGTCGGGCGTATTCTCGGCGAGGACATGGACATCCCCGCACCTGACGTTTACACGACGCCGCAGATCATGGCGTGGATGATGGATGAGTATGCCTTCATGCGCGGGCACAACGTCCCCGGCGTGATTACGGGCAAGCCGCTGCCGTTGGGTGGTTCTGCCGGGCGTGGCGATGCGACGGCGCGCGGCGGGATGTACTGCATCCGCGAGGCGGCAAAGTTGCTCGGCATCAACACGCAGGGTGCGACGATGGCGATCCAGGGGTTCGGCAACGCCGGCCAGTACGCGGCGACCTTAGCGGAAGAGCTGCTGGGCATCAAAATCGTGGCGATGTCGGACTCGCAGGGGGGCATCTACAATCCTAAGGGATTGGACGGCGCCGCCGTCATCGCCCACAAGCAGAATACCGGGTCGGTTATCAATTTCCCCGGCGCTGATAACGTGACGAACGCAGAATTGCTCGAACTCGATGTGGATATCCTCACGCCGGCGGCGCTGGAAAACCAGATCACGGGCGAGAACGCGAGCCGCATCAAGGCCAAGATCGTCGCCGAACTCGCCAACGGCCCGACGACGGTGGAGGCTGACAAAATTCTGTACGAAAACGGCAGCTACGTCTTGCCCGACTTTTTGTGCAATGCGGGCGGCGTCACGGTCTCTTATTTCGAGCAGGTACAGAACGCCTACGGCTACTACTGGAAAGAGTCCCAGGTTCACGAACTGCTGGATGAGAAGATGACGGCGGCGTTCCACTCGGTGGCGCAAGCGGCGGAGAAGTACAAGGTCGATAACCGCATGGCGGCTTACATCGTGGCCGTCGGCCGGGTGGCCGAAGCCTGCAAACTGCGCGGCTGGGTGTAGGCCAGGTAGACAGCAAACTGTAGACGGTAGACCGGGCCTGCCCTTGCAGGCCCGGTTCTTTTTAGCGAACGCCCCTGGCGCAGGTTTCTGCGCCTTCGCCAGGGTTCTGCCGGTTTGCGCTATACTTCACACGGCGGCTCGCCGGCCACCGACTTGATCAGTTCCGCCGCCGCCGCCACCTGCTCCTCCGTCCCGCTGACGCCGATCCACGCCGACCCTTCCGCACCGAAGATGCCGCCCCCGGCGATGAGGATGGCTTCCGCTCCGGTAAGTAGCTGAATGGCGTCCAATTCGGTGAAGATTTCGCCCGGCAACGGCATCAGCCGGGGGCCGTCGGTGGCGGGATTGTTGACGCGCTGTGCCAGGCTGTGGATGTCGTCGAAGATGCGCTTCTCCAACCCGATGGGCACGATCAACTGCACGCGCCGCCCGATGACCGCCGGCACAATTGCCATGATTGTGCCACCCTGCGGATGGCCGATCTGCACGGCGGCCTGCCCGTAGGGATCAAAGGCGTTGCCGCCCTTGAGGACGACATCACCGGCCTTGAGGCTCTCCGCCACATCGAAGACGGTCTTGCCGGGCTGCCACTGCCCATCCACGATGACCACATCGCCGGCCAGCTCGGCTTTCGGCAGCTTGGCGCCCTGCGCCACGGTCACACCGCGCCGGAATCCCACACGGGAGAACCCCTCGGCTTGTCCAAGCGCCGTGAGAATCTCCTCGGCCACATAGCCGTTCGTCGTCCCGGCGACGATGAGCAGTGTGCCCTTCTGTAGCACGCGCTGCACGTCGGGATGCTGCGCCATGCCCTTCGCAATCAAACGTTTTCCCATAACCGGCGTCAAATTGAACTGTTTCATCTTTTTGCTCCTTCAAAAGTGATAACCACGAATCTACACGAATTTCCACGAATGAAAAGCAAATTAGTGAGAATTCGTGAAGATTCGTGGTTAGAATAGAATGGATTATGGCAGCGGTTCGCCGCGCCCGGCGGTGAAGAGGGCGTACCACTCCTCGCGGGTGAGCGTGACCTCGTCGGCCTGGCAACTGGCGACAATGCGCTCCGGCTTCGTCGTGCCGATGATCGGTTGGATGCCGGCCGGATGCCGCAGCAACCACGCCAACGCGATGGCCTCCGGTGTCGTCCCTTTCTCGTGGGCCATCTGCGTGACCAACGCGGCGGTCGCCTTGACGTGTGGCGCGGCGTCGGCGGGTGGATTCAGCACCTGCCCACCCGCCACCGGTCCCCACGCCTGGACGAGGATGCCGTGTGCGCGGCAGTAGTCCAGTGTCGCCGTCGCCAGCGCCGAGGGCTTCCCGGCGATATTGGCGACGACGCCCTCGCTGATGAGGTAGTGGTGCAGCAAGCTCAACTGCACCTGATTGACTACAATCAGTTGGGCGATGTGGAGACGCAGCAGCGCCATCTGCGCCGCTGTATGGTTGCTCACACCGAAGTAGCGCACTTTCCCCGCTGCGGCGAGATCATCGAAGGCGCGGGCGACCTCTTCCGGTTCTACCAGCGCGTCGGGGCGGTGCAGCAGCAGGATGTCCAGGTAATCGGTGCGCAGGCGGCGCAGGCTGCCCTCCACCGAAGCGACAATGTGCTCGTAGCTGAAGTCGAACCGATGCGGCGCGCCGGGGTACGGATCGCCCGCAAAGCGGATGCCGCACTTGCTCTGTACCACAATCTTGTCGCGGGGGATGACGGCCCACACGTCGGCAAAGGCTTCCTCGGATTTGCCGTGCGTGTAGATGTCGGCATGGTCGAACAGCGTGATGCCCTGCTCGTATGCAGTGACGATGGCCTTCACGGCTGTATCTTTGACGGTCTGGGTGAGCGGCTCCGGGCCCCAACTGCCGCCGATTTTCATACAGCCGTAAGCAATGCGCGAGACGGTCAGATCGGTACTCGGAATGTGATAGGTTTTCATCGCTTTCTCCTTATCAAAGTCCGTATTCTCCGGCCATAGCAGCGCCTGAACGGCCTTTGGAAGTGTATCGGCTGCATTGTATATCACCAGCGGCACAATGGCAAGTAAACGGTGCCGCAACGCCGGCCGGGTAAGCCTGCTCAATGATTTGACAGCAGCAGCTATCCCCCTTATCATGAGAAAGTGCTGGTGGTGAAACGCCTGGAATGACAGGCACGCGCCAATGTGTTCGCCAACAATTTTCGAGCAACCTGGAGGATGAACAAACCATGAACCACAAAGAAATCCAAAAAGCGATTGAGCAGGGAGAGACCGCGCTGGGCGTAGAGTTCGGCTCGACGCGTATCAAAGCAGTGTTGATCGGGCCAGGCCATGAACCGCTTGCCTCAGGCAGCTATGACTGGGAAAACCGGTACGAAAACGGCATCTGGACGTATCATCTTGACGATGTATGGCTGGGATTGCAGGAGAGCTATCGAGAGCTTAGCGCCGCTGTCCTGGAAAAGTACGGCATCTCGCTCCGGCGGGTTGGCGCCATCGGTTTTAGCGCCATGATGCACGGCTACCTGCCCTTCGACCAGGACGGCAATCTGCTCGCTCCGTTTCGGACGTGGCGCAACACGATAACCGGACAGGCGGCGGAGCAACTCACTGAACTGTTCCAGTTCAACATTCCCCAACGTTGGAGCATCGCGCACCTCTACCAGGCGCTCTTGAATCGGGAAGCTCATGTCAAAGATATTCATCATTTGACCACGCTGGCCGGCTACGTCCACTGGAAACTGACCGGGCACAAAGTGCTGGGGGTGGGGGAAGCGTCGGGTATGTTCCCGATTGACAGTCAAACCCTCAATTACGACGAGCGAATGTTGGCGTTGTTCAACGAGCGGATTGCCTCGGAGAACTTGCCGTGGAAACTGCAAGACATTCTGCCGCGCGTTCTCCTGGCCGGGGAAGCCGCCGGCGTACTCACTGCAGAAGGCGCTGCTTTGATTGACCCCACGGGGAATTTGCAAGCAGGGATCCCGCTCTGTCCGCCAGAGGGCGACGCCGGCACCGGCATGGTGGCGACCAATAGCGTGGCCGAGCGCACGGGCAATGTTTCGGCCGGCACCTCCGTCTTTGCGATGATTGTCCTGGAAAAAGCTTTATCGAAGCTCTATCCTGAAATCGATATGGTGACGACGCCCGCCGGCAAGCCGGTGGCAATGGTCCACAGCAACAACTGTACCTCCGATTTGAACGCCTGGGTCGAACTGTTCCAGGAATTCACCCGCGTGCTTGGCGTAGAAGTGGAGCAATCCAGGTTATTCGAAGTGCTCTATCAGCAGGCGCTGGCAGGCGAGGCGGACGCCGGCGGCTTGCTGGCCTACAACTATCTTTCGGGCGAACACATCACGCACCTGGAGGAAGGTCGCCCGTTGTTCGTGCGCACGCCCGAAAGCCGCTTTACCCTGGCTAACTTTATGCGCGCACACTTGTTCTCGGCGCTTGGCGCATTGAAGATCGGACTGGACATCCTCTTCGAGCAGGAGCAGGTGCAGATCGACCAGATTCTTGGTCACGGTGGCTTCTTCAAGACTAAAGGCGTGGGGCAAAGGCTCATGGCGGCGGCGATGAATGTCCCCGTTTCGGTGATGGAGACCGCCGGTGAGGGCGGCGCGTGGGGGATCGCGCTGCTGGCTGCCTATATGCTCCGTAAGGGCGAGAATGAATCCCTGGAAAACTATCTCGCCAACGCCGTCTTTGCCGGCGCCAAAGGCACGACGATCACACCCGATCCAGATGATGTCGCCGGCTTTGCGGCGTTCATGGAACGCTACAAAAAAGGACTCATCATCGAACGCACTGCCGTGGAAGCGTTACGCTAAGAAACTTGAAACGCAGCGGTTTCGCGTGAAGCCGCTGCGTTCTGCTTTCCCTCGAACAATAAACCGCTAATCTCGCTAATCCACGCAAATCTTTCTTGAAAATTAGCGAAAATTCTCGTGATTCGCGGTTCCCTTTTTATCTTCGGCTCTGTACCCTGGTTCGGTTACACGCTAATCGAAATACGTATCCCCCGGCCACAGCAGCGACCGGGCCACCTTGTCGTTCAGTTCCACGCCGATGCCGGGCGCTTCGGAGACGTGCATCCAGCCGTTGCGGATGAAGGGTTTGTCTCCCTCGCAGAGATCGCTCCACCAGGGGATTTCCCGCCCGTGGAATTCCAGCACCAGGAAGTTGGCGACCGCCGCGCAGACGTGGCACGCCGCCATCATCCCTAGCGGTGACGAGACGTTGTGCGGCGCGATGGGCACGTAGAAGGCGTCGGCAATGTCGGCGATGCGCTTGGCCTCCATCATACCGCCCGCTTTCGAGAGATCGGGCATAATCACATCGCACGCTTGCTTTTGCAACAGTTCGAGGAACTCGAAGCGCGTGTACTGGTTTTCGCCGGTGCAGATGATCGTGCTGGTCTTGGCGCGGACTTGCGCCAGCGCGTCGATGTTCTCCGCCGGGACCGGCTCTTCCAACCACATCAGCCGCAGCGGCTCCACGGCTTTGGCCAGCGTGATGGCGGAGGGTACGTCGAATTGCCCGTGACAGTCAATCGCCAGGTCGGTCTCGTAGCCAATGCCCTCGCGCACGGCGGTGATCAGGTTGATGATGTGCGTCATCTCCTGTGCGCCTACCGTCCAGTTGACCGGATCGAGCTTGCCGACGCCGGTGTGATCCACATCGAACTTGACCGCGCTGTAGCCTTCCTTTTCGATCACCTCTTGCGCTTTGGCCGCGTAGGCGGCGGGCGATTCATCATCCCCGGCGTGCAGATCGGCATAGAGGCGAATCTTGTCGCGGTACTTGCCACCGAGTAGTTTGTAGACCGGGACGCCGAGTGCTTTGCCGGTGATGTCGTAGAGCGCGTTTTCGATGCCGGTGATGGCGAAGATGATGGGTGGGTCAGATGTGCCACCGTAGCGTCCGCAGCGCCGCAGCATCTCATAGAGCGGACCGATGTTGGTCGGGTCCTTGCCGATGAGGAAGCGTTTCATGCTCTCGATCGCCTGCTTGACGGCAAAGCCGGAGATCGCCGAGGCCGAGTTGCACTCCCCCGTGCCCACAATCCCCTCATCGGTATACACGCGGACGAATGTCCACACACTGCCGCCACTATCCGGCTCGTGGCGACCAATCACGCAGGCTTGAACGTCGGTAATTTTCATTTTATGGTTCCTTTCTAGACTTTAGACTTAGCGTAGCTTTGTCCCGCAAAAATCGCTCCCACCTCCGCCGCGCTTTTGGCGCTGCGCAGCGCACCCATTCGTGCAGCTTCTTCGTCGCGTAGCTTGCGGACGTTGGTGAGCACCGCTTCTAGCTTATCCGCCGGGAATTTCACCGCGCCGTTTTCGTCCATGTGGATGATCTCGCCGGGCGCGACGTCCATCCCGGCGACCGTCACCGGTACGTTGACCGCGTGAACGGCAGTTGGCCCGTGCCCCGGCGCGATGCCGCTGAGCAGGTATTGGAAGCGCATCGGGCGGATTTCGTCAATGTCGCGCGATGGCCCGTTGGAGATGGCGCCGACGCAGCCGACGGCTTGCATGGCGGTGGTCATGTTGCCGCCAGAAAGTCCCACTTTGCCGGCGATCTCCGGCGGGAAACGCTGCTCGAAGACGAAGATTGTCGGCTTGGGCGAGGCATCCAGCGCCTCGATCACATCCATGAATGAGAGGCGCCGGTAAGTAGGGTCGGGCAGGCCGTAGACGCACGTTACCGCGAATCCCACCACCGGCCCTAGCTCTGGGTACATGCAGCGGATGCTGTGGTCGGTGTACCAGTTCTGCGTCCACGGGTTGTAGAGGCCCAGGCACAGTGGATTGTCGGGGTAGGTGGCAACAACATTGGTGATGGAGGGCGTGTCGAATTCTTTCAGGGCTTCCAGCATTTCTGGTATGGTCGGCATAGGTGATTCTCCTTAAAAAATAGTCGCATAGTCGTTAGTCTCATAGTCGGGACACAATTTTCGGCCTACATGCTATGCGGCAAGTACCGGCGTCTCGTACCAAATAGTCGCATAGTTGTTAGTCTCATAGTCGGGGCACAATTTTCGGGCTGCATGGTGTGCGACAGTACCGGCGTCTCCTATGAAAGACCTCAGCATTATGAGTCAGGTTGTCATTTTTGTCTTTGTTGATGTGAAACGCCATTATTGTACAGCAGACCGGTGTGGAAACAACCGGATGGATTGATATAAAAAAAGCCCCTCGAACCTTTCGAGGGGCTTGCGTGTCGCTACTTCAGGCTTAGTGCGGGGGCAGGCGCAATTGCTGTCCGGGGCGGATCAGGTTGGGGTTGGGGATTTGCTCCTTGTTCAATTCGTGGATCTCCGGCCAGCGGTTGGCGTTGCCCAGTTTTTCCTTGGCGATCTTGCTCAGGCTATCGCCGGGCTGTACGACGTAGACGAGCTTGGCGGCTTCCTCGGCGGCTTTTCTGGCTTCTTCAGCTTTAGCCTCGATTTCAGCCTTTTTGGCGGCTATTTCAGCCTCCCGCTTCGCTTCGAACTCGCGCACTTTAGCCAGCGCTTCGGCTTCTCTGCGGGCTTTTTCACGGGCTTCGGCTTCCAGGCGGGCCTTTTCGCGCGCCTCAGCTTCCAGACGGGCCTTTTCGCGCGCTTCAGCTTCCAGGCGCGCTTTTTCGGCTGCGGCCTGGGCAGCAGCTGCTTTGGCCTGTTCTTCGGCCTCGCGGGCGCGTTTCTCGGCGATCTTACGCCGGGTTTCTTCCTCGAGCGCTTCTGCTCTGCGCTTAGCTTCTGCTTCAGCGGCGGCCGCTGCCTCTGCCTCCTTCTCGTCACGGTTGGTCACGGCGTCCACCACCATGTTCAACAATCCCTTTTTGGGTTTCTTCACCTTATCTTCCGGCATCTCAAATCCTCCTATGGTTATGTACGTGAATGATGTCTAGCGAGCCATCAAGGCTTGCAAAATACCCTGTGCGATCACAGTGCCCGCAGCCTGGCGTGGTGTCTGCGATTGATTGGGGCGTGCGCCTAACAGGGCGCGGATGAACGCCAGACGCCTTGCTGCCGGGTCCGCGCCCGCTTGTTGAGCCTGTAAGTAGGCTAATCCAGCGGGGAGCAGCAGTCCCAGAATGTCACCCAGATCCGTTCCCGCCCCCTGTTGTGATGGTGGTTGCTGTTGGGCAGGGGACTGTTGTGGTGCGCCGAGCAATCCACCGAGCAAATCCATCACGCCACCGAGTTGACCCTGGGGTTGAGGTTGTGCTTGCACCTGGGGCTGTGGCGCGCCAAGCAATCCGCCGAGCAAATCCATCACGCCGCCGGCCTGGTTTTGCGGTTGTTGTGCTTGGGGCCGTTCTTGCCCGCCCATAAGCCCTCCGAGCACGTCCATTATTCCACCGAGTTGGCTCTGTGGCTGTTGGGGTTGTACCTGGGGCTTTTGTTGTCCGCCGAGCAATCCGCCCAGCAGATCCATCACCCCACCAGGTTGACTTTGCGGTTGGGGTTGCGCCTGAGGCTGTTGCGCGCCTGCCATACCGAGGACCATATCAAACACGCTGGGCGCGGATTGCTGTGCTGCGGGGGCGCTTTCGGCGGGGATAGCGCCCAGCAGGGTTTCGAGTAACGTCATTCCATCGGCACGGACCAACTGCGGCTGGCCCTCGAATTTTTCCGCCGCCTGCAGCAATCCCTGGGCATAGTATTGGCTCGTGCCACCTTGCCCGGTTTCGCTCAGACGCAGGCCGGCGGAACGCAGGGCCTCTGCAGGAGCATCCGCACTGTGGGCATGGATGGTATCCGCTACGATGCGCATGTTGGACACCATGTTGTCGCCGTGGTTGCCGTTGAACCCATCCAGAGCGTTGATTTCCTCGCGTTGTTCGACGACCGCCTTCAACGCCTGGTCGAACAGATTGGCCAGATCAATGGTTGGCTGTGATTCGGACATGACACCTCCTTCAAAAATAGTCACGTAGTCGTCAGTCTTATAGTCGGAGCGCACATTTTCATTATCAGGGCTGCACCACAGGTTCGGTTATATTCCTTTGCAAATTGTCTCATCGTCATTACTCCCTTCCAAACATCAAAATCCGCAAGTTGGGATAGGGCCAATCCCCCATATTTAGGGCAAAATGATGCAGGATGCTTTATTTAACACTACTGATAGTGGTAGTTTAACTATGCGAACTTGCGGATTTTGTTCCTTGGAAGGGAGTAGTCTTGTAGTCGAATCGCCAGTTTTCGTCCTCGTTGGTGTGGCTTGCTCCATGGCGACTCCTGATGCATCATTTCTAACGTTATGAACCGGCGATTGCGGATGTTATAGTTTCAAGGGATAGGGTGGTATTGCCAGATGATACTCTGGCATGGCGTTTGAAGTCTATCAAGATTGTAGTGCAAAGATTGACAAAAGTCAAACGCCTTTGCCGATGCTGAATCATTGCATGTCGGGCGGCTGGCGCAGACGTTTGATTTCGCTGCGGTGGCGTTTCGTTTGTAGCCGGCGCTCCTTGACCGCGCGTGAAGGTTGGGTGGCGCGGCGTGGCTTGGGGACTATGGCGGCCTGGCGGATTAACGCGATAAGACGCCGGGTGGCATCTTGCCGGTTGCGCCACTGTGAACGATATTGCCGCGCGTCGATAATAAGCACGCCGTCCTGGGTGATCTGCCCCGCGGCTTGATGCAGTAAGCGTTGGCGCACATCCTCCGGCAGCGATGGGGAATGCGCCACGTCGAAGCGGAGTTGGACTGCCGTCGCTACCTTGTTCACGTTTTGCCCACCTGGCCCGGAAGCATGCACGAAGGTGTAGTCTAACTCCTGTTCGTCAATCGAGATGTTTTCTGTAATGCGCAACATAGGCTTTCACTTACACTCTAGCACACAATCACGATTTTGGGAATTGTGCCATTTGCGCTTTATGTTTTATGACTATACTGATGCAGTGGAAGATTGCAAAAGAATCAGGAGGCACTATGATTCCCAATCAATGGTACGTGGTGTTGGATTCTACGCAGGTGAAAGCCAGGCCGGTCGGCGTGACACGTATGGGCGAAAAGCTGGTCTTCTGGCGCGATGCGGCGGGGAAGGTGGCGTGCGCGCGCGATCGGTGCGTGCATCGCGGCGTGGCGTTGAGCAAGGGCAAGGTCTTGTCC
>JAIOAS010000138.1 GCA_019873725.1 Chloroflexota bacterium
CGGCGAGGAAATCGTCCAGGTCTACGTGGGGATGGAAAACTCCCGCGTGGAGCGGCAGAAAAAGCTGTTGAAAGGCTTTGATAAAGTCGCCATCGCGGCAGGCGAGACCGCAACGGTCACAATCACGATCCCACTCGACGAACTGCGGTATTACGATGCCCAGGCGAAGCAGTGGCGGCTGGAGCCGGGCGTGTACCGGGTGATGGTCGGGCCCAGCTCAGATGACGCGGCGCTACTCGACGCTTCGGTGGACATACACTAACCGTGCAGTAAATTTTCCATTTCACCACGGAGACACAGAGGGCACGGAGGATTTTTATACGGTTTTCTCTGTGTTCTCCGTGTCTCTGTGGTGAATTTTCAGCGTGCGTTTGGTATGACAGCGGTTTAGCGTCAGCGATCTTGCCAACCACACAGGATTAACGAAAAACGAATGGGCCAGGCGCCCATTCGTTTTTTCGTAGCCAGTTAGGTTGGAAGAGACTCGTATCTACCAATGAATCAGACTGGCATCCGCCGTAATCCGTGTGGCGGTCCAGACATCATTTTTAACGCTTCCTTGTACACTGACTTTGTCACCAACTACCAGATCCGCAAACGTGATCTTCACCGTGCTATTTGGCACTTTACGCAAGAACCGCGTGCTGTCGGTGACTTGAATGACCAGCTCTTGTCCCAGATACGGCCGTACAACCGCACTGCCGGTGAGCACTTTTACGGTGACGCTGGCATCATCGATAGCGGTGATCTCACCCGAAAGGTTGAACAGGGTACCCCGTTTTGCAGCATCGATGTTGGCTGCAAATGCCGGGACGGCGCCGATGGACAACATCACGACCAACAGCAAAACGAGCAACAGCTTCTTCATTGTAAAGCCTCCTATGGAATATGGATAGAATGTGTCATAATTTATGACGCAAAACAGACCCTTGGGATACGGGATAGCCAAAAATAACCACCGGCGTGCGGATCGGACGATCCGCGCTAGATGAGAATGGCAATCGTCCGCTGCTGCCGATTGCGAATCTGGCAACTCTGGGTATACTTGGCCTGTATGGGCTTGTTCGAACACAGTCGCCAGGAGCAAATACGCCGCGAAGCGCCGCTGGCTGCGCGGATGCGTCCACGCACGCTGGACGAATTCGTCGGGCAGGAGCACATCATCGGGCCGGGGCGCTTGCTGCGTCGCGCCATCGAAAGCGATCGCCTCTTCTCGTCCATCATCTTCTGGGGTCCGCCCGGCGTAGGCAAAACGACGCTGGCTGCCGTGATCGCCAACACCACATCCGCGCACTTCGAGACGCTCAACGCCGTGCTGGCGGGCGTCGCCGACCTGCGCAAGCTGGTCACAGAAGCGAAGGAACGGCGGGGGATGTACGGCGTGCGCACGATCCTCGCCATCGACGAAATCCACCGCTGGAACAAGGCACAGCAGGATGGCCTGCTGCCGGTTGTCGAAGATGGCACCATCACCCTCATCGGCGCGACCACGGAAAACCCGTTCTTCTCCATCATCGCGCCGCTCCTCAGCCGCTCGCGTATCTTCCGCTTCGAGGCGTTAACCGAAACGCAGATCGAGACTTTGCTGCGACAGGCACTCGCCGACGAAGAACGCGGCTATGGTAAGCGCGTCATCGTCGCCGATGACGAGGCGCTGCATCACCTGGCCGACCTCTCCGACGGTGATGTCCGCACGGCGCTCAACGCGCTGGAACTGGCCGTGGAATCCACCCCGCCTGATGCCGATGGCGTGGTGCGCATCACATTGGCCGTGGCCGAAGAGTCCATTCAGCGTCGCGCGATGCAATACGACAAATCGGGCGACGAGCACTACAACACCATCAGCGCCTTCATCAAGTCCATCCGCGGCTCCGATCCCGACGCGGCGCTCTACTACCTGGCGAAAATGGTCGCGGCGGGTGAAGACCCGCGCTTCATCTTCCGGCGGCTGCTGATCGCGGCGGCGGAAGATGTGGGGCTGGCCTCACCGATGGCAATCGCGGTGGTCATGGCATGCGCGCAAGCGTTCGAGTGGGTGGGAATGCCGGAAGGCCAGTATCACCTGGCCGAAGCCACCCTCTACCTGGCGACGTCCCACAAGTCGAACAGCACCGGCGCGTATTGGGAGGCGCTGAAGTACCTCGAAGAACACGGCTACGCGCCGCCTCCGGCTTACCTGCGGGATCAAAACACCATGCTCAGACAAGAGCGGGGTACCATGCCGGCCTACAAATATCCGCACGATTATCCCGATGGATGGGTAGCGCAACGCTATCTGCCCGACGGCGTCCCCGGCGGCTGGTATAAACCAAAGGGGTACGGTTACGAACAACGTATCGTAGAATTCTTGAGCAAGCACAAACCGAACAAATAGGCAACACACTGGAGTACGCATGAAAGACCCAATTACCGCACGCACAGCGCAACTTTTGATGCAATCATCACACATCCTGGTGCCCTTGGAAGACCTCTACAACACGTTGGAGGACGAAGGGTTGATGGCCTGGATCGACCCGGAGATGTTCGAATATCTCGTGGCGACCGATGAAACATTCTGTATCATCGAGGGACTGGAAGCATTGGAGACGCTCACACCTTTACTGCGGGCCGAGTTGCAGATGCAGGGCTTTTGGAGCGGGCCACTGGTGATGTTACGGCTGTGGACAGCGTTCCCCTCTCTGGTCCTGGAAGACCTGCTGTCGCACCTTCAGGAAATGAGCGACGCTTTGGAATCGGCATGGCAGACACGCTCGCCTGACGACCCTTTTACCGAAACGGAATTGCTCAATATGTTGATGATGAGCGATATGGTAGCACGCGAGATCAGCGGCGCGCTACACGTGTATACGGAATCCGAAGAACCAGATGCGCAAGACTTACGCGCCGGTCATACTACAGCCGACTTGCCCGATACCCTCTAGCCGGTTTCGGGCCAGACTCGGGCGTGGTTTGTGCGCAGCACGGGTGATTGCGGCAGTGCTGCTGTTGCTGTGTGCATGCGCAGGGCCGCATGGCAACGCCCTCAAACGGATTCAGTCCACGGGCACTTTGCGCGTGGCGCTGGATCCCTCTTTCCCGCCCTTCGAGTTTGTGGACGGCGCGGGCCAGGTTGCCGGATTGGACGCGGACCTGGCCCAGGCCATCGCGGCGCGACTTGGCGTGCAGGCGCACTTCGTCACCACCGGCTACGACGCGCTCTATGACGCACTCACGATGGGCCGCGCCGACGTGATTATCTCCGCGCTGTATCCCGATCCCGATCGTATGCAGATGTTCACCTTCAGCCCCAGCTACTTCAATGCCGGTGAGGTGCTCGTTGTCCGGGAAGATTCGCCCATTGCCGGTGTGCCTGATCTGGCAGGCAAACAGGTCGCCCTGGTCTTTGGCACAGAGGCGCATATGGTGGCGCTGCAATGGGAAAAGACGATGCCCACCCCTCCTATCATACTGACCGGCGACACCCCTGAGACCATCACCTCCGTGCTCGCGGCCGGCATCGTGGACGCCATCATCCTCGATAACGTGACCGCGCAAATCGCGGTGGCCAACACGGCCGGCCTGCGCGTGCTGCCCTCCCCCATCACCGACGAACCTTACACCATCGCTGCACGCAAGCAAGATGCCGAACTCATCGAAGCCATCGGCGACATTCTGGAGGAGATGCAAGCCAGCGGTGAGCTAGAGACATTGATCCGGCGCTGGGTGCAGTGACACTCATCAACTGACGGCTGAGGGCCAACAGCTCTCCATTGACAATCACCCTTGCCCGTGTACAATGCCTTCTGTTTGATAAGCGGCGGGATGTTCCAACGGTGGCGCGGTCAGAGACCGGCCACAGCAGTAGCTCAATCCGTTTCATCCGTTAAATCCGTTGACTTGAAGGAGAGGTATGGCCTTCCAACGGTGGCGCGGTCAGAGACCGGCCACAGCAGTAGCTCAATCCGTTTCATCCGTTAAATCCGTTGACTTGAAGGAGAGGTATGGCCAAGGTATATATTTCCGATCACCCACTGGTAAAGCATAAATTGACCCATCTGCGCAATAAAGACACCGATTCCAAAAAGTTCCGCGAGTTGATCCGTGAGATCACCCTGCTATTGGCCTATGAAGCCACCAGGGACCTCGAAATCGCGCCCACCAAGGTAGAAACGCCGCTGGCCGTTACAACGGGCTATAAACTCAAAGAGCCTATCGGCCTGATTCCCATTCTACGCTCCGGCCTGGGGATGGTCGAAGGCATCTGGGAGATGATCCCGGCAGCGGAGGTCTGGCACATCGGCCTCTTCCGCGACGAGCAAACGCTGCGGCCCGTGGCCTATTACAACCGGCTGCCGGTTCACCCAACGGTGTCCGTGTGCCTGATTCTGGACCCCATGCTGGCGACCGGCGGCTCCGCGGTGAAGACGGTGGAGATTTTGAAGGCCTGGGGTGCGCATCGCATCAAGTTTATGGGACTGATCGCCGCGCCGGAAGGGATTGAAACGCTCTCCTCGCAGCATCCTGACGTGGATATTTACGTCGCAGCGGTGGACGAGCGCCTGAACGAGCATGGCTACATCGTCCCGGGATTAGGAGACGCCGGAGACCGGCAATTTGGCACCGGTTAAGGAACAGCTATGAACTATGTGGGGCAGTATGCGCTGATTGTGCTGGTCGGGTTTGGTCTGGCGCTGCTGACCACACCGTTGGGCAGCCGGCTCGGCCAACGCTGGCGCATCGTCGCGCTTCCGGACGGAAGGCGACGGCATAGTGGCGCAGTGTCGAAGCTCGGCGGCCTGGGCATCGCAGTGGGATTCTTCGGCGCGTTGCTCTTCTCACGCTTCAGCGCCATCCCCACCGCCGACCCCAACGAGACGCGTCGCCTTTGGGGGCT
The DNA here is from genome assembly GCA_019873725.1 of Chloroflexota bacterium. Classification (GTDB taxonomy): domain Bacteria; phylum Chloroflexota; class Anaerolineae; order B4-G1; family SLSP01; genus DSWT01. The sequence continues at coordinate 4,874 of JAIOAS010000138.1, forward strand.
GGTGATCGGCGCGGTGGTGATGTTTAGCGTGGGTGTGCTCGACGACCGCTACGATCTGCCACCCTGGGCGCAGTACGGCGGTTACGCCCTGGCTGCCGGCATCGCCATCGGGACGCTCATCATCCTGGAACGCTTCAACAACCCGTTGACCAATACCCTGGTCGTGCTGCCCGCACTGCTGTACGTCCCTCTCACGCTGTTTTGGATGACCGGGATGATCGTCACCGTGAACTGGCTGGATGGACTGGATGGGCTGGTAGCGGGTGTCGCTGCGATTCTGACGGCGGTGTTGAGCATCCACATGTTCCGTTCCGAACAGTACAGCGTGATCCCGCAGGCGTTGGCGCTGTTTGGCGCATCGCTTGGTTTTCTGGTCTACAACATCGCGCCGGCGCGCGTCTTCATGGGGAGCAACGGGGCGTTTATGGTGGGGTATCTGCTCGGCGCGCTCGGGCTGATTGCCGGGGGGCGCGTGGCGACCGTGTTATTGGTGATGGGCATCCCCATCGTTGATGTGGCCTGGACGATTCTGGATCGCTGGCGACACGGGGCAAGTCCCTTTCACGGAGACCGTCGTCATCTCCACTTCCGTTTGCAGGACGCCGGATATTCAACCCGCGCCATCGTTTTTGGCTACTGGGTGTTTTGCGCAATCGCCGGGACGTTGGGACTGATGCTGGTATCACGCCTCTATAAACTCGTGGCTCTGGCGCTGCTGGGCGGGTTGACACTGGCCTTGTTGTTGCATCTCAGTCGAAAGGATGTCGCCTGATATGGAAATTCTGGTGCGAAAAGAAAATGGCGGCAGAACGCGCTCTGGAAAGCGCGGCTACCGGGTGATAGTGGCGCTCCTCCTGTTAACGGCCTGCGCGACAACACCGCCGTCCCCCACGCCACCAGCGCCAACCCTCCCCGCGCCGACAGCAACACCAGAGGTGATAGCCATCCCCACTTGGACGCCGGAACCCACGCCCCATCCACAGCAGCTCGTAGTGTGCGCCACAGAGCCGCAGTACGCCAGCCCGTTCGCCCCCTCACAATCTGGCTACGACCTGCTGGCGCTGTTCTACGAGGAACCACTGGAACGGGTAAGCCATCGCTGGGAAGCGCGGCTGGTCGAGCGCGTGCCCTCCGTCACAACCGGCGACGTGACCACCCGCACGGTTCCCGTTCCACCTGGCGCGCGCTACGTCGACACGACGGGCGCGCTCCAGACCAACGAGAGCGAGGAAACGCTGCTCCTGCCGCAACTCGTCGTCACCTTCACCCTTAGAACCGACGTCAAGTGGTCGGATGGCACACTGATGACGACGGATGACGTCATCCTGGGGTACTACCTGGCGCAGGCGCCGGAGACCTACGGACGCTGGCGGGATCTGGTGGAACGCACGGCCAGCTTTGTGGCCGTGAATCGGCACATCGCGCGCTGGGAAGGCATTCCCGGCTATCTCAGCACCGACTATCCCGGTTTCCTCTTCCCGCCCCAGCCGGCGCACCGCTGGAAAGACAAAAGCCTGGCGCAAGTCCTGGAAGATCGCACGCCACCTGCTACCGGCCCGTTTCGCATTGTGGCATGGGAGGCCGGGCGCGAGGTACGGCTGGAACCCAATCCCTACTACAACGGCACGCCGCCCACGCTGGAAACCATCATCTTCCGCTTCCCCACCCTGAATCCCAATGCCTGGGGTGAACTGCTGCTCGCCGGACAATGTGACGTGCTGCTGCCCGATCCGGTGATGTCCACGGACTGGCAGACGTGGATGTACCTGCTGGGGCAAGGCCAGGCCATGATCTGGGCCGATGTCGATCCGGTGGTAGTGCGGCTCGACTTTAACCTGCAGCCGGCGGATGAAAGGCGCTCGCCTGTGCAGGATCCGCAAGTCCGCCACGCGCTGGTGCAGTGCATCGACCGCACGGCGTTGAGCGAGGCGCTTTCCGGGCAGGCGTTCGTGCCCGCCAGCGGCTTCATTCCGCCAGGACATCCGGCCTTCGATCCTGGCAGCGCGGCGCAGACGGCCTACGACCCTCTCACGGCACAGGCGACTTTGGATGGGATCGGCTGGCGCGATGAAAATGGCGATGGCCTGCGCGAGGCGCACGATGTGCCGGGGTTCAAAGATGGCACGCCGTTGAGCCTGACGCTGCACCTGGCGCCGCAGTATTTCGTCACCGCGGCGCACATTGCGACCAACCTGGAAGCCTGCGGCATCGGCGTGCAATCAAAGCCGACCGAAGCTCAACTTTTCTACGCCAACGACGCCGTGAGCCCTTTGTTTGGGCGCACCTACGAGATGGCGCTGTTCGGCTGGCGCGCCGAACTACCGCAACTGTGCGGAGGCTGGCTTTCCACCCGGATTCCCACGGCGGACAATAACTGGATCGGCGAAAACTTCAGCGGCTACGTCTCAGAGGCGTATGATGCAGCCTGTCTGCGCGCGCTGACGGCCATCGACATCGACACACAGGACCAGGCGCTCCACGAAGCCGATGCCTTGCTGCTTCAGGACCTCCCCACCGTCTTCCTGACCTGGCGGCCTTTCTGGTTCATCGCGCGCCCCCAGGTACGCGGTCTGCGCCCTGACGGAAGCGCGTATAGCACGCTCTGGAACAGCGAGGAGCTTTATATCGCGGTGGAGGAGTAAGGCACAGTGATCCACCGTCCTCTGAGTTCTAACCGCACACTAAAATTGCCATTTTCATCAGCAGATTTAGCCGATTAAGCAGATTACAGTCGTACTCGCGCAGCGCGTCGGTGATCTCATAGGGCACGCCGAGTGCGTCTGACAGAATCTCCGCCGTCTGCACAGCGCGCATGATCGGGCTGGTGAACAGCCAAGTGACGGCAATCCCCTCAAGTTTTCGCGCCAGTGCGTTAGCCTGTACCCTGCCCTTCTCGGTGAGTGGATGTTTGAATCCCCGATTTGAGTGCTCCCACAAAAGGTTGGCCTCACTCTCGCCATGGCGCGTGAAGTAGATTTTCATGGATTACCAAATTCCCGGCAATAACCGGAAGCGCGTCTGCTGAGTATATTCGACGTAGCCGGACAATTCTTCCTGAAGCGTTTTGTCTTCCAGCGCGGTGCGGATGACGAACAGCAGCGCGCCGATGCCGCCGGGAATCAGCGCCCACCACGAGCCGAGCATCAGCGGCGCGGCGATGTGATGCAGAATCCCGCCGACGTAGCCCGGATGCCGCACGAAGCGATACGGTCCGCCGGTCTGCACGCTATGTTCCCGATCCGCCTGGATGCGGATAACCGCGGAGAAAAACTTGTTCGCCATCATCGCCCAGTCAGACAGCACAATGCCACCGACCATCACCAGCAGCGCCACGACTTGCATCTCGGGCGGGAATGTTTTACTCCACGCCCTGCCATGATCGAATCCGGCAACGATGTACACCGCAATCGGCATCAACAAGGCCGCCACGCTGGCGAGGACGATGTCCCAGCCTTTACTGCCTTCCTGGGGCTTGGAACGCTCCGCGAGCAAATCGCGCGGCAGGATCAGGGTCAGAATCACCTGGTTGATGATGTAGATAGCCAGGTAGACCCATCCCATCAGCCAGCGCCAATCGCGGGATGGGGCGAACAACGCCAGGCCGAAAATCACCGTGTACCCGATGCTCTTGAAAATCCAACGGGCGACGCCGCGAGCAATCTCGGCTGATTGGTTGGTCATTTCAGATCCCTCCTGAGCTTTCGTTCAATCCGTTGAGAAAATCATTGATGACGGCGCGATATGCATCCGCCTGTTCCCATGAGGTCACGTGCCCCGTCCCCTCGAAGAGATGAACTTGCGCCTGCGGGTAGAGCCGCTTGAAATCCTCGCGCACTTCTGGAGGTGTCGTGCGGTCGTTTTCGGTCATCATAATCAGGATGCGGCCAGGCCAATCGGCCAGATCGTCCGGCGTGAAACGATGCCCTTCGTAGTCCACCGTGCGCTCCAGGATGCTGAGGAAATCCGCTTTGGTCAGGCGGTGACGCAGCAGTTCGTCATAGATGGCAAACACAAGTGCCACATCGGGCGTTTTCTCCGGCATCAGCTTGCTCAGGCTGAGATTCAGCATCCAGCGCAGCAGGCAGGCAGCAACTTTGCCAGTCGCAGCATCCGTTGCAGCTTCACCGTTCCCCCGTCGTCGGGATAGGTCGGCTGCGTATGCGAGAGAACAAGCGAGGCCGTCATCTCCGGGTAACGCCGCACGAAAATCTGCGCGACAAAGCCGCCATACGAGCCGCCCTGGACGTGCGCGCGTGAAATGCCCTCATGCCGCAGAATCCCGGCGAGGCCATCGCAGAGCGCGTCCATCGTGTTCACCGGCGGATAGCACGGCGAGATGATACGATGCGTCTCCGCAAAAGACAGCAGGTGATGCCAATCGAAGTAAGGGATGCCAAGCGCGCCGGTCAACATCAGTCGCGTCTCCGGGCCACTGCCGAGGTCGTAGTATTCCCACGCCACACCGTCCACCGTGACGTGTTTGAAATCGTGTTCGATGCGGAATTGGCGATACGGCTCGAGCTGCGCCGGAGGAACGTCCCGGTAAAGTTTGGCAATTTGGGGTTCCAGCATAAAGTCCGCCATTTCTCACCTCTCTTTGTCGGCAGATTAAGCAGATTTAGCAGATTCTTATTTGAATAACCGTGCAATCAACATGATGCCCAATACGGCCAACAGTAGCCAGATCGCTACGATGACGACGGCGGCGGCGCGGTTGACCGGTTTGCCATTCGCCAGCGACTCCTGCGCTCTGGCCCGGCTTTCCGCCATCACCTCTGGCGGAATCAGCTTGAGTGCCAGCCAGATGCCAAGCGGCACGAGGACCAGATCGTCCACATACCCCAACACCGGGATGAAGTCCGGGATCAGGTCGATCGGGCTGAACGCATAACCCACGACAATGGCGGTGAAGACCCGCGCGTACCACGGCGTGCGTGGATCGCGGTAGGCCAGGTAAAGCGCATAAGTTTCAGCTTTAAGCTGCCGCGCCCGCTGCTTCCAACTTTCCATATCCGTTAGAATCCGTTCAATCCTGTAATGGTCAAAGACATATTGCACCGCCGAGATTTTGCGGTTACAATTTTCATCCCTGGCGTTGTGCCGTAGGTCCGGCTACATTCCTTTGGAAAGCAAACCTCGAAACACAGCCCGTGGAACTGAAATCCAGAAATCTGCTTTATCGGCTAAATCTGCTGACCACCCTTTTCCGGTTCCAGCACGCCTTCCCACTCCGCAAGGAAACACTCGTAAGCGGCGACGACGGCGTCCAGCTTCTTGGTTTCCAGCACCCCGCGTCCGATCCAGTCGTCGCCCTGGCGAGCGTAGGCATCCTTGAGGAATTGGCGGATGTCCTCCGGGGTGAAAGTGGGATCGGTGCGCAGGCGCTCCTCGAGGTATGCGTAAATCGCTTCAAACGTCTGCCGGTAAATCTGTTGAGGGAATTCGTCACTGTCACATACGGGCGATACCATCGGCTACGCTCCTTGCTTGCGCGCCACCCGCGCCATAAAACGCGCGGTGTCTACGATAAATCGTTCGTGTTCCCCTTCGCCGATTTTCTCCACGGCATCCCAGGCTTCCACGCGGAAGCACACCCGCGGCAGCGCCACCTCGATCACTTCGGCGCGGATGCGGACGGCCATCCCAACCGGCGTCGCCGCCAGGTGGCGAATATTGATGCCTGTGCCCACCGAGCTTTGCCCTGGCTCCAGGTAAGGCGTGAGCATCGTCTGCGCCGCGTTTTCCATCAACGCGATGAGATGCGGCGTACTCAACACCGGGGCCAGCCCGCTCCCATAGACAACAGCCGTATCACTTTCCGCGACGATATGCGTGATTTCATTCGTCAATCCGGGTTCAATCGGCATACAGGCTCCTACAAATAGCAAATGGCAAATGGCAAATGGCAAATGGCGAATTATGAATAATGAAGAATCAGCGAATGATCCGACAATCTTCAATCACCCAGTCAAAATGGGGACGATGAAGCCAAACAGGCACCACACATCCAGGGCAGCCAACACGAGTAATAATCCGCCGCCGAGGAGAACACGCCAGGTTTTGGGGAGGAAAGCGACGACCGGCAACGCAATCATCGCCGTACCGAACAATGCCATCGACCAGAGGGGCAGATCGCCGGACAGCAGGCCCACAATGCCCACCACGAGCAGCGTGAGCAGCATACACAGCGCCGTGATGACGGCCAACTTGTGATCGAGGAGTTGCTCAAGTCCGGCAGCGGCAGCCAATCCAACAAGCGGCAGAGCGGTGAAGAGATAACGCCCTTGATGCTGCACAAACGTCAGGTTGTATCCTACAAACAGCGCAGCGGTAATCAACGCGGATGCGCCGAGCAAAAGCAAGCCGTCGCGCTGCCGGGCTTCCAGGCCGGTGCGCAGGCCGCCGGCGCGCAATTCCGCCGCCAGACGCCACACCGCCCCCCAAACGATCAGGCCGGAGAAGATCGCCAGTCCCAGATAAATGCGCGCGTCCAAGACCACCCCCATCCAGCCGAACTGCCCCCAGAACGAGCGGAACGTCGTGCGCAGCGCGCCGCCGAGGAAGGGGAACAGGCCGTCGCGGGCAATCCAATCCGGCGTGCGTGGCTGCCCGGTGACAACCGCATCGTGGTGAATCAGGCCCATCACGTCCGGCCAGCCGTAAACGCCGACGTTGCGCGTCCACCACAAAGCGCCCAGCACCAGTGCGGCCCCCAGGACAATGAGCACTTCGCGCGCACTCCAACGCAGCGAATGTCCCGTGCGCCGGGCGCGCAGCGCAATCGCCAACACCGCCAGCAGGACCGCGCCATACGCCGTCGATTTGGTGAGCAACAGCAGGCCAAGCACACCGCCCAACACCCAGGGTGACGTCTTCCCGCGCAGATAGCGCAGCGCCAGCCACAACCACAACCACAACAGCGCGAGTGTGAGCGCATCGTTGTTGATCGCGGCCATCATCGCCACGAACTGGGGGATGAAGGCGACAATACCGCCGCCCAACCAGGCCATGCCGGGGCGCTCCGGCCAGAATTCCCGCAGGATTGCCATCAACATCGCAATGGCGACCGCGCCCAACAGCAACGAGAACAGTCGTAGGGGAATCACCGCCCCGTCGCCGAGCCAATAGACCGGCGTCGCCAGCAGGTAGTAGAGCGGCGGTTGATGATCTTCGTATTCCAGCGAGGCCACCGAAAACTCCGGCGGGAACCCCTCGGAGGTCAAGCGCGACAGATAGGCCTGGTCGTAATCGCCCGGCGCCATCACCGGGAAGCCGCGTCCCTCGGCCAGCGAGCGAACGTAGTTGTAGTGTGCGGGTTCGTCGGGCGCTTGCCAGATGGGTGTGTACACCGCATACAACGTCCCCACGATCAGAAAAACCACCAGAATGACCACCGCGGGCCACTTCTTCATGATCTGCATCCTGCTTCTTTCCTCTTGCATCTTGCCCCTTACCGGTACTCCAGACGCACGCCTTTGATATGCTCCAGGGCTTTCTGTGCCAGAAAAATCAACGCAAAGAAAGGTAGATCGATCAACAACGTACAACCGCCGAGCAACACCACCCAGCGCACCGCAACGGTAAGAAACTGCCCTAGCCCATCTATCAGCAAAGCCCCACCACCGAACAATAACACAAGGGACATCAGAACCAACACCACAAATCCAACAAAGGGCCAGGCGTAGATATCGGAGCTGCTCGGCAACATCGTATTGCCGATGGCGAAGACCAGATAGGCCCAAATCCACGCATCCGGCGCCTGGAACGCCGCGGCAAGGCCCTGCAAGGCAGCGCCCCAATCCTGTGCCGCCAGCGCCGCGATGACCTCCGGCGCGCCGAAGACCTTGTACCCCAACGCTACAACGGCCAGTCCGCCGCACAACAACGGCGCAGCGCCGATGAAACTGGCGCGCAAGAAGTCGGTCTGCTGCACCGGCACAAAGCCTAATTGGATGCGCTTGCCCACCCGCCGCGGGAGGATGTTGATGCGGCCAATCTTCACACCGACGATGGCCGCCGCCAGTGCGTGGCTGACCTCGTGCAGCACCACGCCCGGCAGCAGGATGATGGCATACAGCCAGATGGCGATTTCCTCATCGTTGCTGAGCAGGTACATCACGCCCTGGAGGTGGCGATGCAACCAGCGGTCGGCCCAGAGCAACAGCCCCAGGACGACGAACAGTTCAGCCAGCAATAGCAGCACCGGAGTCAGGACGTTCACAATTTCCTCGGCGTAGTCGGATAGTCAAGTAGTCGTCAGTCGGATAGTCAGGCAGTCTGAATGGTTTTCTAGTGTTATCCCAACTATTATCCCAAATGATACCATAGATAGGCGAATCGGCGAATGAGCGAATGACAAATGGCGAATGACAAATGGCAAATGGCAAAAAACCGTTACTTCTACCCGATTACTACCCCCTGATTGCCAATCCCCACTTGTACATTCCCACTTTTCGATTATCCTTCAGACATCTTGATAACAGGAAACGCACAGTCATGAGCTATGAGATCACCACGCCCGTCTTCGAGGGGCCGCTGGAACTGCTATTGCACCTCATCGAGAAAAATGAACTGGACATTACGAAGGTCGCGCTGGCTAAAGTGACCGACGAATTCCTGGCGCAGGTGAATGTGCTGCGTGAAAACATGCAGATCGAGGTCATCGCGGACTTCCTGGCGGTCGCCGCGCGCCTGCTGTGGATCAAGTCGCGCGCGCTGCTGCCCAAGCCGCCAGAGTCGGCCCGGCTGGCGCGGGATGAAGAGGACGTCGGTGATGAACTGGTACGCCAACTGCGCGCGTACCGACAGTACAAAGAGGCTGCCCAATGGCTGCGCGAGCGCGACCAGGCTGGCTTGCGCGCTTATGTGCACGTCGGGACGCTGCCGCGTCCGCAGCATTTCACCATCGATCTATCTGGGGTCACGGTGGCGGATTTGCGTGCAGCAGCCCAAGCCGTGCTGTTCCCTGCCGAGGGTCCGCTGCCGCAAGAAGCGATCCAACGCCCTCGCATCTCCATCGTCCAACAGATTCGCCTGATCCGTGAGCGCCTGATCCGCTGGGCAAAATCATCCGCCCAGACCGTCGCCGTGACCTACCGCACGCTCTTGAGCAAGCAGCCGACGCGGGTTGAGGCCGTTGTGACCCTGCAAGCGATCCTGGAACTCATCAAACAGTGCGCCATACAAGCACG
>JAIOAS010000139.1 GCA_019873725.1 Chloroflexota bacterium
CGTTAAGGGTATACTGAATCTGGCTCAAAGTAGAGCTACAGATTTTTGAAACAAGGTTAACGTATGGAAAAGTTACAAATTGTTCCCCTGGGTGGATTGGGGGAAGTGGGGAAAAATATGATGGCGCTCGAATACGGGCGCAATATCCTGATTGTGGATGTGGGGATGATGTTCCCGGAGAGCGACATGCCCGGTGTGGATTACATCATTCCCGATTATCGCTATCTCAAAGGCAAAGAGGACCGCATCCGGGGCGTCATCATCACGCACGGGCACGAAGATCACATCGGCGCGCTGCCGCACTTCTTGCAGGAATTCAACGTCCCGGTCTACGCGACAAAACTGACGCGCGGGTTGATCGAGGTGAAGCTCAACCGGGATTTGTTGAAGCGGGTCAAGCTGCAACCGATGGAGCCCGGCGACACGGTGCACCTGGGACCGTTCACCGTCGAGCCGTACCACGTGTGCCACAGCATTCCCGACGCGGTTGGGCTGGGCATTGATACGCCGCTCGGATTGGTCGTCCACAGCGGCGACTACAAGATGGACCACACACCGGTGGATGGCTGGCCGAGCGATATTGCCAAACTGGCGGAATTCAACCGGCGTGGTGTGTTGGCGCTGCTCGCCGACAGCACGAACGCCGATCAGCCCGGCACCACGCCTTCGGAGTACAGTCTGAATGCGGCCCTTGCCGATGTGTTCCGCCAGGCAAAGGGGCGTGTTATCGTCGCCACGTTCGCCTCGCTGATCTCGCGCATCCAGCAGGTGATGGATGTGGCGCGTAGTTTTGGGCGCAAAGTCGCCATCGCCGGCACGACGATGGTTAAGAACGTCAAGATGGCGCGACGTCTGGGCTACCTCAATGTGCCCGATGACCTCATCCTGTCGTTGCAAGATATCAACCGCTTGCCGCCGTATCAGGTGACGATTATGGCGACCGGGGCGCAGGGGGAACCGCGCTCGATTATGGGACGGCTGGCTATCGGGCGGCATCCCTCCCTGCGTGTCGTGCCGGGGGATACGGTGGTGCTTTCGTCGCACACTATTCCCGGCAATGAGGAAGTGGTACATCGTGTCATCAACCGCCTCTTCCAGAAGGGGGCGAACGTCGTCTATCATCCCATCGCGCCGGTGCACGTTTCGGGGCACGCCAGCCAGGAAGAGCAGAAGATGCTGCTTAACATCCTGCGGCCTAAGTTCTTTGTGCCGATTCACGGTGAACTGCGGCATCTCAAGCATCACGCCCTGTTGGCGCAAGAGGTGGGTATTCCCAGGCAGAACATTGCCGTGGTAGAAAATGGCTACACCCTGCGTTTCTCTGAAGATAGCCTCGAGGTGGGCGAGCGCGTGCCGGGCGGCTACGTCTTCGTGGATGGCACGCTGGTGGGTGACGCCGTCAGCCCGCAGGTGATCCAGGATCGTGAGGCGCTGGCGGTCGCGGGCGTGTGCAGCGTAGTCTTCTCCTACAACCGGCGGCAGGGTGCGGTGATCGGCGAACCGCGCATCATCGCGCGCGGACTGGCGGCGGCGGAAGTCATCGATGACTTGACCGAGCGCGCGCAACCCGTAGTGCGCGCCACCGTGCAGGCGACTCGGGGCAACGCCGCGCCGGACGAGGTGGAGCGTGCCGTGGAGCGGGCGGTGTCCAACTTCTTCTACGAACAGGTGCAGAGCCGCCCGGAGATGATCGTTGTCGCTGTACCACTCGGTTAACAAGGGTCGTTTTCTATCAGCAGATCGAGCAGATGTAGCAGAGTTTTACTGTCACTGAACAAATTCAGTAGATCCAAAAATGCTCCAAGGGGATCGTCAGATCCCCGTTCTGTCTGGATCTGGCGATCCAGACCAAGCGAAATTAGATCTACTGAAACTATCTGCTTAATCTGCGTGCAACCTGGGGTTGCCTTCTGCTGACCAAACTCAGGACTATGGCGTACATTCTCTTCATCTATAAGCAATTCCCCGCTCCCGCGGTCGGTCATGCCGGGGGAGAATCGTTGTTTGGGCTGATGGTGGCCCTGCATCGCCGTGGACATCGCCTGGCGCTGGTGGCGCGGATGCGCGAGGAGGAGCGCGCGTTGCTCCCCGCCGTCGCAGCGATCTGCGAGCGCGTCATCACAGTGCCGCATCACCGTTCCTTGCCGGGATGGCGGTCTCTGGCGCTGGCGCGCAGTTACCTGGGATTGCGGCGCGCGGCGAAAAAGGCGCTGCGCGAGCTACGGCCCGATCTCGTGCACATCGAAACCACCCAGACGGCCATCGTCCTGCTCGGTTTGCGCCTCCCGCCGTCGTCGTTTCGCACCCAGGATGTGAACTGGTTTATGTGGCAACAGAAAGCGGCGCACGCGCGCGGCCTCAGACGGCTGTTGGCGCAAGCTATGGTTGCGGCTTTTCGCGTCTTTGAGCCGGCGCTGTGCCGTCGCCACGACCTCATTCTTGCCATCTCCGCAGGCGATCGGGCATTGTTGGCTCCCGTGTGTGGAAGACGGCCCCTGCTCTTGCTGCCACTGGCTCCGGCTACCTCCACCAGCCCCGACGCGCCACCCGCTGTGCCATCTGGCAGTTCGACGGCGCTCACCGCAAGTCCGCCGATGCTGTTGTTCGTCGGCGCGATGGACCGGGCGCACAACCTCGCGGGCGTGACGTGGTTTCTCGATCACGTGTGGCCGCGCATCCGAGAGGCAATGCCCGACGTGCGTTTCTATATCGTCGGCGGGCGTCCGCCGGCAGAGCTGCAAGCGCGGGCGGATGGCGCATCGTGCTTTGTCACCGGTTTTGTGGATGATCTGGCACCCTGGTACCGGGCGGCGACTGTTTTTGTTTCTCCGCTGCTGGTAGCAGGCGGGCTGTTACAAAAAGTGATGGATGCAATGGCCTTCGGCGTGCCGGTCGTGGCGACGTCGGTGTGCAACCACGGCCTCGGTGCGACGCCGGGCGAGCATTTGCTGACGGCGGACACGGCGGAAGCGTTCGCGGCGGCGGTGCTCACCCTGCTGCGCGATCCTGAAGCGCGCGGGCATCTCGGCAGTGCCGGGCAGCGCTTCATCCAGACGCACTACGATAGCGAAGCTGCTATCGCGCAGTGGGAGGCGGCGTTGACCGGGTTACAGATTACAAAAGTCTGAGCACGTAGATGCCTTGAGAGACTTTTGTAGTCTCAGTAGATCCAATTTTGCTCGGTCTGGATCGCCAGATCCAGACCAGAACGGGGATCTGATGATCCCCTTCGAGCATTTTTGGGATCTACTGCGTCTGGTTTTCTACAGGTATGGTATAATTGCGGCTGATGCAACAGAAAAGTCGTTCCATGGTAAGGCGGAAGCGGAAAAATACCGTACCGGTGTTGATTACCGGGATGCTGGTCATCATCTTCCTGGTCATCGTCGGGGCGATTGCGGTATCTGCCCTCTCGTGGGTGCGTGGGATGTTGGCCCGGCCGGGCATTGCGTCTGGGTTGCCGGCCAGCAGCGGCCCCAGCGAGAACGTCAAGTACCAGTTCGGCCAGGTCCTCCCGACCTGGACGGGCACCAAGCGCGTGACCGTGTTGCTCCTCGGCATCGACGAGCGCTCGCAGGAGACCGGGCCGTTTCGCACCGACACGATGATGTTGCTGACACTCGACCCGACCACGAAGATGGCGGGCGTGCTCTCCATTCCCCGCGACCTGTGGGTGCCCATTCCCGGCTACGGTGAAGGGCGCATCAATACCGCGCATTTCCTGGGCGACCTTTACAAACATACGGGCGGTGGCCCGATGTTGGCGCGTGAGACGGTCGAATACAACCTGGGTGTGCCGATCGATTTTCACGTGCGCCTCAACTTCCAGGCCTTCGTCAGTCTGGTGAATATGATCGGCGGCGTCGATATTTACGTCGAGAAGGAAATCTACGACCCCACTTACCCCGACTATGCCTATGGTTATGATCCCCTGTATATCGAGGCTGGCTGGCATCACTTCGATGGCGAAATGGCGCTCAAATACGCGCGCACTCGTCACGGCAGCAGCGACTTCGACCGCGCGCGCCGCCAGCAGCAGGTGATGTCGGCCATTTTGGAGAAAGTGACCAACATCGGCTTGCTGCCTGACCTGGCAAAGAAAGCGCCTGAAATCTACAAGATGCTCGAAGCCTCCGTACAGACGGACATGGCCCTGGATCAAATGCTGGCACTGGCAAACCTGGCGACGGAGGTTGATCGCTCGACCATTCGCTATGGCGTGATTGACCAGACTTGCACGCAACAATGGGTCACGGCCGATGGCGCGCAGGTTTTGATCCCCTTGCGCGACCGGATGCGTGAGGTGCGCGACTACGTCTTTGCCGCCGATGTTCTCACCCCCGCGCCGGGTCAGGGCAATACAGCCCAATCCGGCATCACCCCTACGCCGGAAGTGGCGACGATTTCGGTGCTGAACGGGACCGCGCGCGCCGGACTGGCGGGGATGACATCCGATTACCTGAAGGCGCAGGGCCTCGATGTGACCGCGGTTGGCAATGCCGACCGTCAGGATTACGCGCAGTCGGTGGTGGTGATGAACCGCGACAAACAGTTCACCGCCGCCCGCATCGCCAGTCTGCTGCACTTGCCCGCTACGGCTGTGGTCAGAGGCACCGACTCCGGCGCCGCGCAAGACATCACTGTGATCCTCGGCAACGATTATGCCGGTCCGCCGCAAGACTAACACGAGAGCCTATGGCTGCAACACAACCCAACACCTTGCTGTATAAGCTGCCGTACAAGCTGTTGATCAACCTCGGCATCTTGTTGATTTACGTGCTCTTGACCGGCGTAGCCGGGTTCGCCGTCTTCGTCAAGGTGCGGCAAGGGGTCTCTGTCGCCGATATTTTGCCGGAGTTTACGATTCAGCAAACGGAGCAGGAAAGTCCCAACGTCAGCCATGTTGAAGGTGAAACGTTGCCGGTATGGACCGACACAGACCGCATCACGGTGCTGATCATGGGCATCGATGAGCGCGCTCAGGAAACGGATTACTGGCGCACCGACACGATGATCCTGGCGACGCTCGACCCGGTGACGATGAAGGGTGGCGTGCTCTCGATCCCCCGCGACCTGTGGGTGCATATTCCCGGTTATACCGAGGAGCGCATCAACACGGCACACTTCCTCGGCGACGCCTACCAGCATCCCGGTGGTGGCCCGGCCCTGGCGGTGGAAACCGTAGAGTACAACCTGGGCGTCGACATCGACTATTACGTGCGCTTCAACTTCCAGGCTTTTATCGAGCTGGTGGACCGCATCGGCGGGATCGACATCGACGTGCCGGAGACCATTCACGACACCCAGTATCCGACTCCTGATTATGGCTATGAGACGTTTCATGTCGATGCCGGACCGCATCACTTTTACGGGGAAGAGGCGCTGAAATATGCCCGCACGCGCCACACCAACGGCGGCGACTTCGACCGGGCGCGCCGGCAGCAGCAGGTGATCAAGGCCATCTTCAAGCGGGTTACGGAAGCCAACATGCTGCCTCAACTGGCCGCGCAAGCTCCAGAGATGTTGCAAATCCTGGAAAAGTCGATCAAAATCGATCCCAAATTGCGTCTGGACGAAATCATCGCCCTGGCAAACCTGGCGCGCCGTGTGAATTTGGATGAGGACGTCACCTTTCGGGTCATTGACGAGTCATGCACCCTCTTCAAAACGACGCCTGACCAGATGCAAATCTTGATCCCCTTGCGCGATGAAATGCGTAGAGTGCGCGACGAGGTCTTCGGCTTGCAGACGACCAATGGGGACATTGAAACTCTGGCCAAAGAAACCGCCACAATTTCCGTATTGAACGGTACCCAAACGGTAGGATTGGCTTCCACCACCAGTCAATTTCTTGAAGCCAACGGCTTGCCCGTTGCTGCCTACGACAACGCCGATCGCCAGGACTACGACACCTCGCTGGTGATCCTCAACCGCGACAAACCGATGACGGCGGAGCACCTCCTCTCACTGCTCAAGCTGCCGCAATCGGCGGTTGTCCACGGTAACAACCCCACCGCCGCATACGATATCGTGATTATCCTGGGCGCGGACTATGGGGAGAGGTAGAGAATCTATCTCTCTGGCCGTCCCAGTGGCTGCATAATGATGTAATTGAACCCGTTCATCGGGATGTGCTCCACCAGCGCGTAGTGCTGCCCGATGGCGGCGAGCACCGGTGGCGGGTAGAACTGCGCCCGCATAATCACCAGGCCAAATGCCTCGCGGCGGATCATCGCTTCCAGTTCGGTTGTATCGAGTAGACCGTTGTTGTACAGATTGAGCAACTGGGTGGGATTCGTGATCACCGGCTTGCCCGCCAGCATCGTGAACGCTGCTTCCTCGCTGAAGACCGGCAAATCCGTGCCCCGCACGTAGGCCATGATGCGCGCGCCGCCTTCGTAGTCGCGCGGCAGCATAAAATGGCCGACTTGCGTGTAGCCCACCGCATCGTAGTACGGATAATCGGCATACGCCGACTGCCCGGCGATGCCCAGAACGCGCGCGACCGGCCCCCAGAACGGCCCCTCGGTCGGCAGGTGCAGCATCCGCGTGGATTGGATCAGGAACAGCAGCGGGATCAGTATTGCCAGATACCCCTGCCACTGCGGGCTACTGAATCTGTGCTGTGGCCGCTCTCCGACCGCGCCACTCCTCACAACGACATCCCGCAGCTTGCCTAACGCGAACCCGCTCAGGATGATCGCCGCCGCCACCGACGTGACCCAGTACGCCTCTCCTGCACCCCATTTGCCCGACATCACGCCGGTGCCGAGTGCGAAGATCAACCACAGCGTATAGACGGAGAGCGACCCGAAGTAGGCCTCGTAGATCACCATACCCACCGCCAGGATGATGAACACGGTATGCACTTTGAACCACGCGCGCGTCAACGCAATCAACTGCGGCAACATATACTCGTTCACGTTGGCCGAAATGGTGTTGACCCACCACTGCCCGTTCGTCGCCCGGTTGATGCCCAGGAACACCAGCCCGAAGAGCGCGCCAAACACGACCACGCTCACGAGCGCGCGTTTGGGATGGCGCAGCAACAAATAGCCGAACACCGCCGCCGCCGTGAAGACCGCCAGTTGCTTGGCGTATCCCGCCAGGAACAAACAAACCAACCCCAGCACCAGATTGCGCTTGCCGTGCCGCGGGTTTTCCGCGTCCGCGATGAAGAACACGCACACCGTCTCGAAGAACACCATCGTCAGGTGTTGGCGGCAAAGCGGACCGATGTGGTAGACGAAGTTCGAGGCCGTGTACGCCAGCCCACTCATCAGGGGGATGAAGACCCCGCCCGTGCGCCGGCGCACCGTCCATCCGATGGCGAACGCCGTCAACAGCGTGATGACGAACGAGAGGACGCGCCCCGAAAGCAAGGTCTGCCCGAAGAACGGGAAGAGCAGGATGTTGAGGATGTGAAAGACCGGCGGGTAGTTCGACGAGTAGAACGGGTATACGCTGCTGTCGCGGTAGGGCCACTCTCCCCGGCTGTGCAGGACGGCGTCGTACAGCTCGAAACTCTCGCCCTGGTCATAGTCGTAGGGCCAGCGGAAAAGCTCGGCGGCGTAAGCGACGTAGACGCCCAGGTAGGCCAGGAACGTCAGCAGCGCCAGGGCTGCCAGGACGCGCCCAACCCAAACCGAGGCGCCGGCGCCGGTCTCTGACCGTGCCTTGCTGAGGTCGGTCTCTGACCATGCCTTGCTGGGGCCGGTCTCTGACCGTGCCCCCCGCCGGTAGCGCGGTTCGCCTTCGGCAGCGGGGGCATCCCCCAACCGCAGCAGCGGCACACCGCACAGGGCAAGCATCACGCCGCCCGCCAGCAGCGCCCCTTCGACCGGGCCGATGCCCGACCATGCGCCCCCGCCCAGCCGCCCGACGATCAACAGCAGCGCATCCGCGCCCAGGCCGGTGACAATGAGGAAAAGTCCGAGTTGTTTTTTCGTAACCGGTCGGGTCAATACCATTACGACAGTTCTTCCAGAAATTCGTGCAGGTTGTGGCGCACAGCGTAGGCGGCGGCTTCGGCGCGGTTGGTCAGTCCGAGTTTGGAGAGGATGCTGCTCACGTAGTTGCGCACCGTCCCCTCACCCAGGAAGAGCGACTTGGCAATCTCTTTGTTGGTGCGCCCCTCGGAGACCAGGCCCAGCACGCGCAATTCTTGCTCGGTCAGATCGCTGAACGCGGCGGCCTGTTCCTGGCGGGTGGCCTGACGAACACGCGCCAGCACACGCTGCGTCACCGCCGGATCGAGTAGCGCCTCGCCCTGGCCCACCCGCTGGATGGCGCGGATCAGCTCATCACCGCCGCCCTGCTTGAGCACGTACCCCGCTGCGCCCGCGCTGATGGCGTCGAACAGCATCTCGTCCTCGGCGTAGGAGGTGAGCATCAGAACCTCGGTGTTCGGCAGGTGCATCTTGATCTCACGACACGCCTCGATGCCGTTCTCTCCGGGCATGCGGATGTCCATCACCACCACGTCGGGGCGATGTTGCACGGCTTTCTCCACGGCCTCTTTGGCCGAAGCGGCCTCGTCCACCACCACAAAGTTGGCCTGGTTGCTCAACAACGAGCGCAGGCCCAACCGCACGACTTCGTGATCATCTACAATCAAAATCCGTAGCGTCATTTTTGCCTCCCCGGAAAGTAACCACGGAGATACAAAGAACACAGAGTATCAGTCAAAGCCTGCAAAAGTCTCAGCCGGGACACCTCGTGAGACTTTTGTGGTCTGGCTCCTGCTTAAATTTCGATCTACTGAGACTCAGTAGAGCCAATTTTGCTTGGTCTGGATCGCCAGATCCAGACCAGAACGGGGATCTGACGATCCCCTTGGAGCATTTTTGGATCTACTGAGTATCTTTTTTATGATTGCTCTGTGCGCTCCGTGTCTCTGTGGTATGGAAATTTTAATATGGTACGGTCAGGTGAAAGGTCACGCCTTCGTTGGGCGCGCTTTCGATACGCAACGTGCCATCTAACAGGCGCACCCGTTCACGGATGTTCCGCAAGCCGTGCCCCTTGCTCACCTGCAGCGTCTCCATCCCCACGCCATCGTCGGAGATGGTGAGGTCCAGTGTGTTCTCGTTATATTGTAGCACAACCTTCACCCAACGCGCTTTGGCGTGACGGGCCGTATTCGCCAGCGTCTCGCGCACGATCTGGAAGATGTGCCGCCGCCGTTCCATCGATACGATCTCTACCGGCGCGCCTTCGACCTCGAACTCGGTTTCCAGCAGCGTGTTGATGTGGAAGTCGCGCAGCAGGCGCTTGATGCCCGATTGCAAGTCATCGTCCGGCATATCGCTGCGCAGATCGAAAATGTAGCGGCGGATGTCCTGGATCGTCTCGTTCAGGTTGTCCATCACGCGGCCCAACTGCGCCTGCGCGCGCATGGGGTCGATGGGGATGACGGGCTGCACGCTTTCCAGCAGCAATCCGGCGGCGTAAATGGATTGGATGATACCGTCGTGCAGGTCGCGCCCGATCCGTTCGCGGTCCACGGCCAGCGCTTGCAGGCGTTCCACGCCTTCGATCCATCGCTCGATTTCGAGTTGCACCGTGTTCAATGCGCGATTCAGGCCCAGGGTCAATCCTACCCCCACCAGTACCCACATCCACTCAATGGCCATCACCCGTAAATCGTGATACGGGGCCAGAAACGCCGGAGTCGGCAGGTACAGCAGCACGTGCAAAACCCCCAACAAGCCCGCCGAAATTTCCACCAGGCGCAAGCAGGGCCGGATGCGGCGGCGCAGCGTCGCTTCCAATGTCTGGTGGCTTTGCCGTCGCAATCCAATCGCTGCCAACAGCCCGCCGGGAAAGCCCAGCAGATAATGCGCGAGCGTGTTGCTCCATTCGACGATCGACGCGCGCTGGGCGGGCCAGGCCAGCCACGCGCCCACGTATCCGCCGATCCACAGCCCCTGGAGGGCGATGAGCCAGCGCCTTCCATGAACGCGCAGTGTCTCTTCCGGCAGAAAGGTCTGGATCCCCAGCGCGATGAGGAAAATGTAGCCTCCCCCCAGCACTATCGGCCGGGCAAAGGCGGGCAGCGGCGACGCCGGCGGGACGATGCCGGCAAAGAGATCGTACCACGCGACCAAAGCCTCACAAATGGCAAACAAGCCCACCCAGTATAACCGGCGTGCCAACAAAATACGTTGACTGCGGTTTTGCAGAAAGAGTACCGTCAGGCTCAGGGTGAAGAAGCTCAATCCGTGCAGGAAACGTCCGATAATGATTCCGCTGCTCATAAAGGCATCCTTATGGCCAATACGTTGCCGTCCACTCTTCCAGCAATTCCGCCGTGGCGCGGGTGAGCCGCCAGCCATCGGCGGTACGCACCGTCGCCCATTCGGTATTCCACAGGCGACCGATGATCATCCCGCCTTCATTATCCCAGGATGTGACCATCGCCGCGACGCGGGCGCTGTTTTCGGATTCCGTGCCGGGGATAACGTGGACGCTGCCTACCCCTACCTGCACCGTGGTGGCGAAGCCGTGCGCCCACGTTTCGTAGGTGCGTCCTTCCTGGGGGGATAAGAGGCTGTACGCGCCCGGCAAATCGCGGTCGTCGAGCGCCAGATAGAAGGAAATCACCGCATACTCCGGCTTGTGCGTGGGATACGTCTGCGGGCGGTTCAAGGCATACCAGCCGTAACGGTCAGAGGTCCAGCCGTAGGTTTGTTCCTCCCAGGTGAAGATCACGTACCAGGCCAGACTCGGCGCGTTGCGCTCGCGGTAGCCCTCCCAAATTTCCTCTTCGAGATCGCCGTCGAGGTTGACGAAGCGCACGCCGGCATCCCCGGCGAAGAACCCCAGGCGGCGATAGCCTTCACCGTTCCAGGCGAAGAGGTGTAGCAGCGTTTCATTCCGGTCCGCATGGCCGAAAATGGCGATCTCCGGCATCCCGTCGGCGTTGACGTCCCGCACTTCGACCTCGCATGTAGGGTACTGGCCCAGCCCGACATCCGGTTTGCCATCTTCGGGAGATGCCGGTTCCAGTGGATAATAGCCGTCGGTAGTCAGGACGAAGGCGCTCAGGCGCGGCGGGGTGGTGTTTTGATGCGCCACGCCCAGCCATTCCGGCGTGCCGTCTCCGGTGGTATCCTCATAGCGCAGGCAGATCAGCGTCGCCTCTCCGACGGCAGTTCCTACAGCCACCCGTCCTGCATCTGCCAGGTTGCGGATGGCGGTCACGTCAGGGGTGGGGATGGGGGTCGATGTGGGTGTGGGCGTGGGCGTAGCGGTAGCCGTCGGGGTGGGCGGGACAGGCGAAGGAACAAGGGTCGCCGTCATCGTGGCGGTGGGCACAGGGGGCGGCGCGGCCACAAATGGCAGTTCCGGGGAACATGCGGCGACCACCGCGAGGATCAGGCCAATCCACAGCCGGTGCCGGCATCGCATCGGTATAAAACGAACTTGAAGACTTCGCCACATAACTGTTACCTAACACAAAGGGCGCGAAGTACTCAGGACTTCGCGCCCTCTCTGTTCATCCTGACATGTCAATGAGCACGCGATGAATGAGCAACCCCTCGCGCTCAAGCCTGGCGGAGCCGGCGCGCTGCAAAGAAGACGACCATCAGCAGAAATGCCGCCGCCACCAACGCAACCTCACCCAGACCGGTATCGGGCGTGCGGGCAGGCGTCGTCGATGTCGTGCCCGATGTTGCCACGCGGGTGGGAGTAGCCGTTGCGGCCTGCGTTGGGACGGGGGTTGGCGTGCGGCGCACGATGGCGGGCGTTGCCGTTGCCTGACCGGCTTCGCCTTCACCCGCTGCCCCTGCTTCCGGCGTTGCGGTTGGTTTGATGACCGGCGTGGGGGTAAACGTGGCGGTTGGCTTTGGTGTGGCCGTCGGCTCTGGGGTGGCCTGTTCTTCCGGCTGTACCTCTACGATCGGCGTATCTTCAGTGACAGGGGCTTCAACTTCTAGCGTAGGGACTTCTGTAGCCAATCCCAAGGCTGCCTGTTGGCGTGCCTGCATCTTCGGGTTGATGACCAGCGCCCAGACCCCAAACGCAACTAACGCCAGCGCCAGCAGCCCACCCATAACGATGACGGCAATGAGGAAAGTCTTGTTTTGCTGTTCCCCGGTATCTTGTTCTTGCTCTTCTTCTTCCTCGTAAAGATTATCGGTTCCTAATGTATCAAACAGGTCATCAGCCATGCGCTTTCCTCCTTGGTATGTGTCAGGTCTGTGCGATCCTATTAGTGTATCAGTCTATCTCTCTTATTCTATCCCCAAATGTAAACTTTGCAACAAATGGTCTAATATTGCACCGCCGAGCACGCAGAATTCGCAGAGACTCGGTCGATCTAATTTTGCCTGGTCTGGATCGCCAGATCCAGACCGGGAATGGGAGCGAGCGTTCCTTTATTGTGCCGCAGTGCCCAGGGGGGATTGTTGGCTAATGTGGGGGGAATTGAAAAGCGGCGGCACATAACGCGCCGCCGCTTTTTTTACAGTTCTTCATCAGCGTAGAGTTGCCGGATTTCCTGATACAGCGCGTGGACGTGTTCAATGCGGCCTTGTTTGACGTACAGCCGCGCCAGATCAAGGTAGGCAGAAGTGAGTTTCTCTTGCGCAATGGCCGGTTGCAGGGAGCCAATGGAACTGGTATCTCTGAGCCAGAAGCGCAACGCTTCTTTGTAGCAGGCCACGGCGGCCTTGAGGTTCTCTGCCGGATCGCCATCCTTGAGTTGCATATAGATGTTGCCCAGTTCGAGCTGGGTCTGGGCATACTCGAAGGGGGCGTGCTCCAGGGTGTAGACGGTGAGCACGGCCTTGTAGCACGCAATCGCGCGGCGCAGGTTCACCGAGCGTTTCTCGGCCTGCCAGCCACCCGGCAGGGCCGCGTAACTCTTCCCCAGTTTGAATTGGAGTTCGGCATACCCGGAAGACGTCCGCCCTGCCCCCTGTCCGACATCGCGGGCTGCAATGTAGACTTTGAGCGCCTGTTGGTAGCAGGCGATGGCTTTTTGCAAGTTCTCACCGCGTTTGCCCTCGGTTAAGGCGATGTAGGCATTGCCCAGGTTGTTTTGCACCATTGCGTAGGAGAGCGGGGCCGTTTCGGCAGTCCAGAATCGCGCGGCTTCGGTGTAGCAGGCGATGGAGCGGCGCAAGTTGGTATCATCGCCGACTGGCGACAGGCGGGCATAGGCGTTACCCAGGTTGTTTTGCACCATCGCATAATCTGTCGGTGCAGTGTTGGGCGTGTAAATCTTGAGCGCCTCCTGGTAAGCGGCGATCGCTTTTTGGGTGTTTTTGACCTCGTCACCCTCTGGCAGTTGGATGTAGGAGACACCCAGGCTGTTGTACAACGCGGCCTGGGTCTTGCGATCACCCAGATGGGCGCAGGCGGCGATGGCCTGTTCCAGCCAGAGGATGTTCTGCGTCCAGCGTTTGCGCTGCGTGTGATAGATGTCCATCAGCGCGGCGAAATCGCGCACAAAAGCCCATTTGCCGGTCGCCAGCGCCCCTTCCCAGGCAGCCTGGATGTTGGGATAGAGCCTGTCCAGCACTTCCAACGCTTCATTGGACTCCGGCCCTTGCAGGCGTAGAATTTGCTCGTAGGCCAGCGTGAGGTAGTAGCCGGCCATCCGGTGGGTGAGGACTTCAAAGCGCTCCCAGTTTTCGCGGGTGCGCCACAAATTGAGCAGATATTGGCGGACGGCTTTGTGGAAGACATAGCTGCTCGAGGTTTGCGGGCGGGCGAGCTCGGCAGCGACCAATTGCGAGAGGGCGACGATGGCTTCGGCTTCATTCTTGCCGCTGAGGAGGATGAACAGGCGCATATCGAACTGCGCCGGCAGGGCGCAGATGCGCGCGGCTTCGGCGACCTCCGGCGGCAATGCCTTGAGCGTCATATCCACCCACACGCGGACGGCTTCCTCGCCATATCCGCCTGTGCCGAACCATCCCGTGCCTTGCCCGATCAAGCTCATACGTCCTCTTCCGCCACGAATGTCACCCATTCACACGAATTTTTGTTGTTCCTGCC
>JAIOAS010000140.1 GCA_019873725.1 Chloroflexota bacterium
GAGCTGCGGTGCGGCATAGCAATCATCGTAGACATTGTGCCACATCAACAACGTCACCTGACCGGAGCCGTCATCCAGCGTAAACTTGAATCCTTGCGAGAAGCTGGCTGTCGCTGTCACTTTGCCGATGACGGTCACTTCTTCGTCCATACGGGAGGGCAGGTCTCCAATGCGCGTGCGGACGAATTCTGGCGTTGGGGTCGGCGTTTTGGTAGGCGTGGCAGTGGGCGTCGCGGTCGGCGCGTCCGTTGGAGTGGCTGTGGGCGGGAGCGTCGGCACGGGCGTGGCCGTGTCCGTGGGCGGGGGCGTCGCAGTGGGCGGCTCCGGTGTGGATGTCGCCGTTGAGGTCGGGGCGGAGGTAGCCGTAGGTGCGGCAACCGTCGCCGGCGGGGCGGTTAGCACGGCCTCGCCCTGTAGCGTCGCCGGCACAGGCGTGGAAGTCGTACAGCCAATCAGGGTCAGTCCTAACAACAGTCCAATCACACGACGTGCAAAAAGAAGTTTATGTTTTGTCTGCATAATTCACCCCAACTCACTGAATGTTTTCGACCTGTCGCCGCACCCACGCCTGCGTTTCTTCATCCAAAGGCGGCGGAGGCGGCTCCCGCGTATAATCGAGCAAACGCCGGTAGCCAACCAACTCGAAGCACGCATCCACTGCGATCTGCAAATCAAGCTGCACGTCCACATCCGGCGGTAAAAGCGGCACGGGGACAACGGGCAGGCGATCACGCAATCGAATGGGCCACACTTCGGTGTAGGGACGCTCCGTGAAGCGGCTCAGGTAGACGTAGTAATGCGCAGGAGGCGGCTCGGCGTCCTGAAAGGGGATGCGTTGCCCACCGCGCAGTAGATCGAGTTCGAGCAAGTGCGTGCGCGTCTTCAGTAGATCGCCGCGCCGTTCGAGGTATTCTTGCAAGCCTTTGCCGTGTTTGTTGGCCGGTGAGAAAATCTCGATCACCGTCACCAGGCGACGATCCGAGAGGTCGCGGATTTCGATGCTCAGCATCGGGACTTCTTCCGGCACGTGACTCACCAATCGCACTTTGGGCACGGTATCGATGAGCGTACCGGTTGCCGTTTCACGCACCGTATGGATGACATGTACATCAGGATAAACAATGCGATGTCCCGGCACGACAACCAGGTCGATACCGGCGTCCTCGATCACGTAACGCTTTTCCAATAACGCGACATAACGCAGCGGCAGCAGCGGCAAGAGTTGCGCGCGGATTTGGTTGCAAAGCGTATCGTGAAACTCCTGCCACAATTCCCCTTCGAGATAAGGATCCATCCCCGGAAATGGCGATTTATCGAATGGCATAGCATACCTCGTATACAGCAGCACCCATAGTGATGCCCCTTGGAGCCTTTCATCGGTTGACGACACGATTGATTCTGATTATAATGAAATTAGCCTACAGAACAATGACGAAAAGGCCAAAAGTATGCAAACCTTGGAAGTCAACTTAGCCGAAAATCAATATCAACGCCTGGCGGATACAGCCGAGGCGCGCGGTGCTTCAATGACCGACTTAGTTATCGAGGCTATTGAGGCTTTCCTCAGTTCGGAATCACTGCATAGACGCTATACACGCCTGATTAACAAACAAGCTTTATGGGATCAAAACCCCAAAGGACTGGATGCATTGCGGCTAGATTTGATTTATCATTCTGAAGCACTCGAGGGTAGCCCCCTCACGAAATCCCAAGTCGAAAGTGCTATTAAAGAACAGTCACTCCAGTGAATATCACACCCAAAACCAAAGCGCAATTGGAGGCCGCCGGTCATCAGGCGGCTTTATTGTATGTCGATGAACTAGCAGCGCACAAGTCTCCCGTAGGACACGTTGAACTGCTGGAGATGCACCGCCGACTGTTTGCACAATCATGGCCGGAGATTGCTGGTCGATTCCGTAACGAAAATATCGAAATCACCGGAACATCCTACCTTCCACCACACTGGCAGCGCGTTCCTCAACTGACTTACCAGGTTTTGGCCACACTCAATGATCAAATCAGGCAAACTCAACGCACAGATCTGCTTCGCATCGCAACCCTGGCAGCGCAAGCACATTACGACATTGTGGCAATTCATCCTTTTCGTGACGGAAATGGGCGGATAGCACGTTGCATATTGAACTACGTCTTCCGTTACTTTGATTTACCTTACGTTATTATTCCAGTGGAAGCGCGCGAACGGTACCTCAACGCGCTGGAAGCCGCCAATCAGGGCAGTCTCCAATTATTGGTTGACCTCATCATTGAACGGTACGAACATTCATTGGATCAACTGCTCTCATAAGCATTGTCATCTACATCGCTATAATCGTACTCGCGCCCCCTCACCATCCCACGCCGTTGTCTCCCCGATCACCAGCGCCTCCGTCACCGCCGCCAGCGCCGCATCCACATCCTCCGGCGCGACGATGACGACCATGCCGATGCCCATGTTGAACACGCGGTACATTTCGTCATTGCGCACCTGCCCGCGCTGTTGAATGAGACGGAAGATCGGCGGGACGTTCCACGCGCTGCGGTCGAGCGTCACCCCAACGCCATCCGGCAGGACGCGCGGCAGATTGTCGGGGAAGCCACCGCCGGTGATGTGCGCCAGCGCCTTGATGCGTACACCCGCATTAACCAGCGCATCGAATTCCGCCAGATACGCCCGGTGCGGCGCGAGCAGCGCTTCGCCGACGGAACAGCCCAACTCCGGCAACACGGTTTCCCACCCCAGATCGCCCAAAACGCGCCGCGCGAGCGAATAGCCGTTGGTGTGCAGCCCCGATGACGGCAACCCCAGGCACATGTCGCCGGGCCGCACGTCGCGCCCGTCGATCAATTCTTCGCGCGGCGCCCAGCCGATGAGCGTCCCCACCAGATCGAACGCGCCCGGCTTGTAGACGCCCGGCATCTCCGCCGTCTCCCCGCCAATGAGCACACAGCCCACAGCACGACACGCCTCCACGCAGCCGCTCACCACCGACACGATCACGTCCGGCTCCAGTTTGCCAGAAGCGATGTAGTCCAGGAAAAACAGCGGTCGCGCCCCCTGCACGAGCACATCGTTGACGCAGTGATTGACGATGTCATGCCCGACGGTGTCGTAGCGGCCCATCGCTTCGGCGATCATCGTCTTCGTACCCACGCCGTCCGTGGAAGCGACCAACACCGCGTCGTGCAAACACACCTCATCCAGCGCCATCTGCCCGCCGAACGCCCCAATCCCGCCGAGCACTGCCGAGGTATACGTGCTCTCCACCGCCGCGCGCATCCGTCGGAAGGCGCTCATCTTGGCGTCGATGTCTACGCCGGAGGCGGCATAAGCATTTTGGATTTTGGATTTTGGATTTTGGAAACCGGTTGACGGTTGGACGATTCGCTGATTCGCCGATTCGCAGGTTCGCACATTCGCTGCAATGTCGGTACGGTAATGCATACCCTCGAAATGGATACCCCTTACAGCCTCGTAGGCGCGCTCGCGGGCTTCAGGGAGGGTTGGCGCGGTGGCGACGACGGCAAGGACACGCCCGCCGGAGGTGACGAGTTGCCCATCCTGTAGCTTTGTCCCCGCGTGGAAGATGTGCGTCTCCCCTCGCCCTGTGGGAGAGGGGCCGGGGGTGAGGGGCTTCCCCTTCTCATAATCGCCCGGATAACCGCCGGAAGCGAGGACGACGCCAACGCTGGTAAGGGGTTTCCAGGCTATGGGGACGGACGTCAGGCGGCCTTCGATGCAGGCGAGCATGATGTCTACCAGGTCGGTGTCAAGCAGCGGCATCAGGAGCTGCGTCTCCGGGTCACCGAAGCGGCAGTTGAATTCGAGCACGCGCGGGCCGGCGTCGGTGAGCATCAGCCCGGCGTAGAGCACGCCGACGTAAGGCGTGCCGCGCCGCCGCATCCCGTCCACCGCCGGTTGCAACACGCGCCGCGTGACCTCTTCTACCAGTTCAGGTGGCAGATGCGGCGAAGGACAATAGCCGCCCATCCCGCCCGTGTTGAGGCCGCCGTCGCTGTCAAGGGCGCGCTTGTAGTCGCGGGCCGGCAGCATCGGCACCACCGTTGTCCCGTCGCAGAACGCCAGCAGCGATGTCTCTTCGCCGTCCAACCGCGTCTCGATGAGCACTTTGTCGCCCGCAGCACCGAACGCGCGTTCCACCATAATTTGCTTGAGCGCAGCTTCGGCCTCCGCGCGCGTGTCGCACACGAGGACGCCCTTGCCCGCCGCCAGGCCATCGGCCTTGACAACGACCGGTTCATCAAGCTGCCGCAGATAGGCCAACGCCGCATCGTAATCCGCAAATATGGCTGCGGGCGCGGTCGGGATGCCCTCCTCGATCATAAATTGCTTGGCGAACGCCTTGGAACTTTCTAACCGCGCAGCGGCCTGTACCGGCCCAAAAGCACGCACTCCGGCAACCTGGAACGCATCCACGATACCCGCCGCCAGCGGGACTTCCGGCCCGACCACCGCCAGGTCAATCGCGTGCTTCTGCGCGAAGGCGACCAGTGCAAAAACATCCTCCGCCGCGATTGCCACCGGCGTTAGCTTCCCCCCCACCGTCCCACCGTTGCCCGGCGCGACGAATACGTCCGTGACCCGCGACGACTGCGCCAATTTCCACGCCAGCGCGTGTTCCCGTCCCCCCGAACCGATGACCAAAATCCGCATAGCTCCTCCTTCGGGTAGACGGTAGACAGTAGACGGTAGACGGGGGCCTTCCCCCTGTCTACTGTCTACCGTCTACTGTCTACTTTATTCAAACATTGCTTTGCCGAACGAATCATCCACGACGACGGGATAATCGCCGGTAAAACAGGCCTGGCAGTGCTGCGTGCCGTCGAAGGGGACGACGCTACGCAAGCCCTCAACGGAGAGGTAGCCCAGGCTGTCCACCCCAATGTGCGCAGCGATCTCCTCCACGCTCATCTGCGCGGCGATAAGCTGCTCCTGCCGCGCCATATCCACGCCCATAAAGCACGGATAGCGAATCGGCGGCGAGGCAATGCGCATGTGAACTTCTTTCGCCCCCGCCTGCCGCAAGAGATTGATGATCGGGCCGCTGGTGGTGCCGCGCACAATCGAGTCATCCACCAAAACGACGCGCTCGCCCTCCAGGTCGGTCAGCGGGTTGAATTTGATCGCCACCCCCAAATCGCGCATCCGCTGGTCGGGCTGGATGAACGTCCGCCCGATGTAGCGGTTTTTGATGAGCGCCTCGCCATAAGGAATGCCGGATTCGTAGGCATAGCCAATCGCGTGCGCGGTCGCCGAGTCCGGCACGCCGATGACGATGTCCGCTTCGGCAGGATGCTCGCGGGCCAGTTGGCGGCCCATCTTGCGGCGCACATTATGGACAGAACGGCCTTCCAATATCGAATCGGGCCGGGCGAAGTAGACATATTCGAAGATGCACAGCGCCGCGTGTTTCGCCGCAGGTGTCTGCCAGGACGTAACGCCGTTCGCGTCCAGACGCACGATTTCGCCAGGCTTTAACTCACGCACTAACTCCGCCCCGATAGGGCCGAACGCGCACGATTCCGACGCGAAGACCCACCCGCTACCGTTGAGTTTGCCCAGGCAGAGCGGGCGGAA
Organism: Chloroflexota bacterium; assembly: GCA_019873725.1. GTDB lineage: Bacteria > Chloroflexota > Anaerolineae > B4-G1 > SLSP01 > DSWT01. Next base: position 5,597 of record JAIOAS010000140.1, read on the forward strand.
GCCCCAGCGGTCGCGCACGGCGTAGACGGCATCGCGGGTGAGGATTGTGAGAGAGTACGCGCCCTGCGCCCGTTGCATAAAGTCGGCGATGCGCGCGTCCCAGGTGTCACCCGCCGCCCCGGCAAGCATCTGCGTGATGACTTCGCTATCCGACGAAGAAGTCAGCCCGACGCCGCGTTGCAGCAAGTCGCGGCGCAGCGCCGGCGTGTTGGTGAGGTTGCCGTTGTGGGCAATCGCCAGCGGACCGAGCGCCGTCTCGATGAGGTAAGGCTGCGCGTTGAGCAGCTTGACACTGCCGGTCGTTGAATAGCGCGTGTGGCCGATAGCGAGGTCACCACGCAGAAGGTGCAGGTTATCCTCGTTGAAAACTTGCGAGACAAGCCCCAAACCTTTGTGCAAGTGCGCCAGGCCGCGTTCGCTGGTGCAGATCCCCGCGCTCTCCTGCCCGCGATGCTGCAAGGCATAGAGCGCGAAAAACGTCAAACGGGCTACATCCACGCCGGGCGCGTAGATGCCACAGATGCCACAGGCTTCTTTGAGTTTCGTATCGAACATTACGCTTTGTCCGCCTCAGATCATCTCTGCCGCTGCTGCTCCTGCATCGCCAGCACCTTCTCGCGCAACGCCGCATCGCCCACGCCGAGGATTTTTGCGGCAAACAAGGCAGCATTATCCGGCTCCAGCACGACAGCAGGCGCGACGCCCGATGGGGTCCGCAGCGACGAGTAGATGTCCGCGCCGCCGAATCTGTCTGAGTACGGCGGGCAGGCGATGACGGGCGCACTCACGGCGGCATCCACTACACCGCTTAGCGCGTTGCTGCGGCCTGCCACACTAATGTAGACCTTCGGCTGCGGATCGGCCTCGTACTCCGCCAGCAGATCCAGCAGATAGCGCGGCACCTTGTGCGCCGAAGCGATGCGCGTGACGTGCGGGATACCGTAGTCGTCCAACGCCGCCGTGATTTTAGCCGCGAAGTCGCGGTCAGCAGGGGAACCAAGTATAAGAACAACCAACATAACGCCTCCTCAAAAATGGCAAATAGCAAATGGCAAATGCGAAAAATCCGTTGAAATCCATTCAATCCGTTGACAGATTACAATTCCTGTCGCTCGAACGCCGCCATCGCACCGAGGATGCACACCACGATGAGCACCAGTGCCATGGCCAGCGCGCCCCCATTGGCGGTCACAGGATCAGGCGACGTCCCCAGACCAAGTTGGCTGGCCCAGACGGCCAGGCTGCCGGGCATAAGCGGGCCGAACCAGGGCAAGTTCCCGGAAAACATCAGCAGGACGGCGCCGCCAAGCCCTACGCCGGCCGCCGCGCCAACGGAGCGGGTCAGGGCGCTCCCGGTTAAGGTGACGGCAACATAGGTCATAAACCAGGCCATGAGCAGCAGATTGCTGAACATGAAGGCGCCGCTATTCACTGGGCCGAACAGGAACCGCGTATAGTAAAGCGTACACACGGCAGCGATCAGAAAACCGCCGACGTAGACCAGCGTTTGCGCCGTAAACTTGCTGCACACGAAGGCCCAGCGTGGCATCGGCTTGCTCAAGATAAGCGCCGCCGTGCCCTTTTCCTTTTCCCCGGCAATCGCGCCCATACCGAGCAGTATGGCGATCATAAAACCGAACTGCGTCAGGTTTTTGACGTACTGCGCCATCACGTCACCGACGCTCGGTTCGGGGATCAATGCGGCAAACTGCTCCCCGCCGGGAACCATACGGATGATCTCCGGCGTGAATTTGGCGGCGAGCGGCGAAAGCAAGCCAATGAAGGCGAACACTGCGGCGACTACGATGACGCGCTTGGTGCGCCATTGCTGCAACAGCTCTTTGCGCGTTGCGGCGATGAAGGCTGTCCATTCGGCGCGCAACAATGTCGCTACCGGACGCGGCCCGGCCTCTTTGCGCCATATTCGCCAGAGCCAGATCAACCCCGGCGCCATCAAGAGCACCATCGTCCCGTAGATAATCACCACGGACTCGGTCTGTTGCGCCACGTAGACGGCGACGGCGTCGAACGCGGCATGATACACAATCGCCAGCGAAACGTACCAAGCTTTGCGCTGCGCAAACGCCCGCCAAACGAAAATCGATAACATAACGTGAATGACCATCGCAAAACAGCGTTCGACAAACGGGAGCGCGGCCCACAGCGGCGAGCGGTTGAGCATATCCATCTGTCGGGTCGCCGCCGCCAACTGGTCCGCAGACAAATTGAGCGTCGCCAGGTCCACTCCTTGCAGCGAAAGCAGAGACGTGACCATCGCGGCAACCTGGACCCCACCGAACACCATCGCCTCGATACCGCCGTGGCCCAAACCGAGCATCAACCCGTCCTCGAAACGCCGCCAATGCCGCAGCAGCGCATAGCCGACGGTGCGCGCAAGTTCTTCGCACAAGCCCGCCGAAAGTCCCAGGATGAGCGCTGTCTGCCAAAGTGGCGGCCCGGCAAGCGATCCCGTCGCCGGCAACAGTCCTACATCCGCCAACCACTCATTGAGGGGCAGATGCACGATCTGCGAGCCGATAAACGTCGCCGCGCCGACGAGAAACAGGAACCACGGCACGCTAAAGCGGCGGCGCAGCAGCACGGCCAGAAGCACTGGCGTCAAAATCATCAACAAAACAGAGACAGAATAGGCAAGCACAATCATTGTTCTCAACCTTGTCATACAAAGCAGTTAGATCTGTGCATACAAGACTAAACCACGAATCTTCACCAATTTTCACGAATCTAAAACAGGAAATTAGTGCAGATTCGTGAAGATTAGTGGTTGAGTGCTCAGGTACTTACCTTCAGGAAAATCTCTTCCAACGTCGGGCGCACCCACTCGTAGCGGGTCAGGATAACGCCCTGTTGCAAGACGAGTGGCAGTAACACTTGTTTGCCGTGCGCCACATCGTTGACGACGACACGCAGGGCGGTCTCCTCTTGCGTCACGCCGGTAATCCAGGGCTGCGCTTGCAGCATGGCGACGAAGGCTTCCGCCCACGGGGGGCTGGCGGCGTCAAGTTCCAGCACGGCGGTGTTCAGGGAATAGCGTTCGCGCAATTCGTCGCGCCCGGCGACCAACAGCAGTTGGCCTTTGTGGATAATGGCAATCGTATCGCAGATGCGCTCCACATCGGCGAGGATGTGGGTGGAGAAAAAGACGGTGACGTCGCCGCGCAACCTGTCCAGCAAGTCGAGCACCTCATAACGCCCCGCCGGATCGAGCGAACTGGTCGGCTCGTCGAGCAGCAGCACGGGCGGGCGGTGCAAAAGCGCCTGCGCGATCCCCAACCGCTGGTGCATCCCGCCGGAGAAGCCACCAATCTTGCGGCGCGCGGCATCCTGCAAACCTACCAGTTGCAGCACTTCCTCGATGCGGGCTTTGCGGTCGGCGGCAGGCATCTCGAACAGCCGCCCGGCGTAGTCCAGGTACTCGCGCGGCGTCATCCACGAGTAGAAGGCCGGGTCCTGCGGCAAATAGCCGAATTTCTCGCGGGCGCGACTATCACTGTTGGTCGTCTCCACCCCGGCAATCCAGGCGCGCCCGGCGGTCGGGTGGCCCAACCCCACCAGCAGGCGCATCGTGGTCGTTTTCCCGGCGCCGTTGCGTCCCAGAAACCCGAAGATTGAACCGTAAGGGACGGACAGGTTGAGGTCTTGCAACGCGATGACGTCCCCGTAATGGCGGGTCAGTCCTTCACAACGAATGGCGGCCTCGGTCATGCTTCCTCGCGGCCTAGCGTAAAATAGAGTATCGGGCCGACCAGATTGACGCCCACGGCGATCACAATCCACAGCCATTTCGGCCCGCGCAACTTGGGTTGTTTTTTGAGAATGTCCACCAGCGCCGTGATTTTCAATCCCAGGTCAATCAGAATGAGAGGGATAATGAGCGGCAAGTAAGGCATAAAATCATTGAAAGTCATAGTCTCCTCCATCCCAAGCGCAGAAAACGCTCTCTCACAACGTTATGGCACATACCGGCTGACCCCACGGGTCGTTCCCACCCAGACCACGCCGTCTGAGGTGATCCAGACGGACGAAATGTCACCCGGAATGAGGCCATCAGCGGTAGTGAACGTCTGCCACGTCCCATCCGCCGGGTTGAAGTGTCCCAGGTTATCGCCCCAGACCCACACGGTTCCGTCGGCAGCGCCGCGCAATCCCGATACCCACCCGCCGGGCCAGTCACGACGTTCCCAGCCCTCCGCCGTGCGGTGATAGAGATCGCCAACGGATGCCGCCCACACGTCGCCGTTGGGTGTGCCGCCCACCGCATCGACCTCGGCATCCGTGTTGTCCAGGGTTTCGGTTGTCCAATCACTCCCGTCGTAATGCGCCAGGCTGCCCTTTCCGGCAATCCACAGCGTCCCATCGGAGGCCGCGTAAAACGCATTGAACCTCTGCGCAAGCAGGGGATGATCTGCCGCCGTGAAGGTCGTCCAACTGTCGGTGCGCGCAGCATAGCGCAGCAGCTTATCGTAGCCCCACACCCACATGATGTCGTCCGGGCCGAAGGTGATGCCGTAGACCGTCACGCCATCCAACGCCGCAGGCTTCACGATCTGCCATCCACTGCTATCATACCGGCGCAATTCGCCATAATAGCCGATCCAGACACGGCCGGCGCTATCCACGCCGGGGAAGCCGGAATCGTTTGGCACACCTTCGGCCTCGCCAAACGCCTGCCACACACCACGATCGGGGGCATAGCGGGTCAATCCTGCGCCACTGTGCGCGAACCACAGTGCGCCGTCGCCGTCTTGGACGATGGAGCGCACGTTGTTGCTGGCTAAGGTCGTCGGAAACGCCCAGGTTTGCCAGGTATCGCCGTCATAACGCACCAGCCCGCCGCCTTCGGTGGCGAACCACAGTACGTCGGCATCTCCGGCAATGGCGGTTGTCGCCCACAATAGCGTGGGATACGCGTCGGCAGTGAAGGTCGTCCATTCATCATCATCGGGATCATAAGCAAAGACGCCCGGCCCGCCGAACCACACCATCCCATTCCGCGCGCCATAAATCGTGTGAATGGCTGCATCTGCTAATGGAGTCAACGGTGTGAAGGAGCCGCTTTTCACGTCCATCCGGACTACGCCTTGCGAGCAGGCAACATACAGGACATCATCCACGATCTGTAACGCCTCAACGGTATCGCTCGGTAGACCGTCCGCTGTGGTGTAGACACGCCACGCAGCGCCATCGAAGTGAGCCAAACCCTGATTCTCCAAACCGACGAAGAGGCCCCAATCCTCGTCACGGAGCAGCGTCTTCGGACGGGGGAATGAAGCCGGCAAGGGCGACGCGGGCGCAGCAGACCACGCCGTGCCGTTGTAATAGGCAAGTTGTGGTTCAACGGACAACCGACCGGCCCAGATGCCGCCATCCTCGTCTTTATAAAGCGCGGTCGTCCAGCCCGGTTCGACGCCAGAGCTTTTGCTGAAGGTGGACCACTTCTCGCCGTCGAAAACCGCAATGCCCGCGCGGGTCGCCACCCACAGCCGGCCGTCATCAGCAACGAGCAGCGCATTGACGTCGTTATCGGGCAATCCGTTCGCCGTGGTGAAAAGATCGTAGGTTTCGTGGGCCACATCCCAGCGCACCAGACCTCCCGCTCCGCCGCCCCAAACGTAATTGCCTTGCACCGCCACCGCGGACAGGCGATTGTGATTCATATAGCTGCGCCAGCCGGTCGCCGGCGTCAACCGCACCCCGTCGAGATTGGCGTAGCCGGTCTCGCTGCCGCTGACGATGACGCTGAATGTCGAATCGGCCTCCAGCGCCAACGTTGCCAGCGGATACCAGGTGTTGCCCTGATCGCGTTGGTTCACGTGGATCACCGTCTCGCCATCCGGGTAGACCAGCGTGTATGGCGTGTCGGTAGCGCGATCCGCGCCGCGCGGCCACCACGTCCAAACATCGTACAGGCCGCCTGCGGTGATGCGGAAATTGCAGCTTATCCGGCAATCAACACAACCCGGCTCGGCGTAGGCAAAATTATCACCATACGGGACGCCGCCGCAATCGCTGCCCTCACACGCATCCCACTGTCCCGCATCGACGACACATGCGTCATCCCGGTTATCCAGCGTCAATTCGGTGCTATACAGGGCCGGAGCGGGCGTCCTCGCGTCCCCTGCCACCTGGGTTGCCCTGAGCGTTGCCGGGGGCAATTCTTCGGCTCCGTCAGGGGGCGGCGTCCGCCATACCAACAACGCCACAACCAGGATCACCAATCCCACCACACCGCCCGCGACCGGCAGCCACGGGAAAGGCCGTTTCTTGCGTTCCGGTACGGGTTCGGTTGCGGCAGCAGGCGCAGGGGATGGCGCAGGCGCCGGTGCTGCGGGGGCCGCGGCCGGTGGGGACGGCGGGAGCGTGGGGATAACCGCCGTCGCGCCGCCGGGGATCGGCGGCAAACTCACCTCGGTGGGCAAGCCGTCCACGGCGCGCTCCAGCGTCTCCACCATCTGCACCGCCGACTGAAAGCGGTCTTCAGGCAATTTCGCCAGCGCCTTGAGGATGATGCGCTCGATCACCTCCGGGACGTCAGGGCGCAGGGAGCGCGGCAGCGGCAGGGGGTCGTAGACATGCTTCATCATCACCGCCAGCGGCGTCTCCGCATCGAAGGGCACCTGCCCCGTCACCATCTCGTAGAGCATCACGCCCAGCGCGTAGATGTCGCAGCGTGCGTCGAGCGGCTTGCCCAGGCCCTGTTCGGGGGCCATATACGCGGGCGTGCCGATGACCGCGCCGGTGCCGGTGTAGTTCGCCGTCCCCGCGACGATTTTAGCGATGCCAAAATCGGTGAGGAAGGCGTTGCCCTGCGGATCGATGAGCACGTTGCTCGGTTTGATGTCGCGGTGGATGACGCCCCGCTCGTGAGCGTACCCTAACGCGCGTCCCACCTGGCCCAGCAGGCGCGCGATTTCGTGCAGGTTCAGCGTGCCCCGTTGCGTGATCAAATCGTGCAGCGTCCCCGCCTCGATGTAGCGCATCACGAGGTAGGTGATACCCTCCTGCTCGCCATAATCGTACACCGGCAGGATGTGGGGATGTTCGAGCTTCGCTAACACACGCGCTTCCTGGGTGAAGCGTGCCACGAACGTCGCATCCTGGGTAAAGTGACTTGGCAGGATTTTCACGGCCACATAGCGATCCATCGAGGGTTGGTACGCCTTGAAAACGGTCGCCATTCCCCCTTGACCGATCTGCTCTACGAGCCGGTAACTACCGAGCGTCTTGCCGATGTATGGATTCATAGCGATAGTGCCTAACCACGCAAATTCTTGCCCAACGAACAAGAAACGGGCGTCGCAGACCCTTTTAGTTCCGGTTTATCCGGGTTAGGAAAGCGACTATAGAAAAGCGGACAGTGTTCCGATAACCCGATCCTCTGCCGGATAAGTGCCGGGTTCAAATGCCTTGCCCGTCAATTTCTCGTAGCAGGCGATGTAGCGTTGGCTGACCTGAGCAATGAGCTCATCCGTCGCGGCAGGCGGCTCGCCGTCGCCGCGATAACCGCGCTCGGCATACCAGAGGCGCAGGAATTCCTTGTCGAAGTTGTCCGGCTCCTCACCGGCAGCGCACCGTTCTTCGTAAGTATCGGCGACCCAGAAGCGGCTGCTGTCGGGCGTGTGGACTTCGTCAATGAGCATCACCCGCCCATCCGGCGCGCGCCCGAACTCGTACTTCGTATCCACCAGGATGAGGCCGCCCTGGCGCGCAATTGCCTGCCCGCGCGTAAAGATCGCCAGCGCCGCCGCCTGCACCTGCTCCCACGTCTCGGCATCCAGCAGACCGCGCTCCACCACCTCGGCGCAGGTGATGCGCTCGTCAGTTTCGCCCTTCGTTGTCGGGGTGATGATCGGTGTGGGCAGCGCGTCGTTCTTCTGCAAGCCATCGGGGAAATCGTAGCCGTAGATGTGGCGCTCGCCGAGCGAGTAGCGATACCACAGCGCGGTCTTCGTCACGCCGCTGATGTAGCCGCGCACGATCACCTCAATCGGGAACGGCTCGCACTCCGTCGCCAGCAGCACGTTGGGGTCGGGCACATCGAGGACGTGGTTAGGGATGATGTCGCGCGTCTGCTCGAACCAGAACGCGCTCAGTTGATTGAGCACCTGCCCCTTGAACGGCAC
>JAIOAS010000141.1 GCA_019873725.1 Chloroflexota bacterium
GGCGAAATATAAGGCGTTCTGGATTGAAAACGTGATTTCGGTCGAATCCTCGAATCGCGCCACGTTTAACGGTCTGCTGAATTTTGCCGAAATTTCGGCCATTCGTCAGCATCGTCAACTGGGGTTGATCGAGCCAAAACAGGTGCAGGCCCCGTCTGCGCCGCAGGCAGTTGAACCCAACATCGCCCATGTTGGCGCGGACCAGGTGTGGGCGCAGGGGTACACCGGCGAGGGCATAGTGGTGGCCAACATTGATACCGGTGTGCGCTATACGCATCAGGCGTTGGTCAATCACTATCGCGGTAACCTCGGGGGTACATTCGACCATAACTACAACTGGTGGGACCCTTACGGCGACCATCCGACCGAACCGGGCGATGATAACGGCCACGGTTCCCATACGATGGGAACTATGGTGGGCGACGATGGCGGCGCGAACCAGATCGGTATGGCGCCTGGCGCGCAGTGGATTGCCTGTCGCGCGTGTAATACAAATCAGTGTGCGGATACAGCACTTTTGGAGTGCGCAGAATTCATCGCCGCGCCGTGGGATTTGAACAAGGCGAACGCCAATCCCGATAAGCGCCCTAATGCGGTGAACAACTCTTGGGGTGACTGTAGCCAATCTTACGACCCCTGGTATCAGGATGTGGTGAACGCCTGGCACGCCGCCGGGATTTATCCGGTTTTTTCCAACGGCAACGCCAGCAACTGCGGTTATCCTCAGCCGCCGGGGCTGAACACGGTGGGCAACCCGGCCCGTTACGGCAACGTCACCGGCGTTGGCTCCACCGGGCGCGACAACGGGCAGTACGCGTCGCACTCCAACTGGGGGCCGACGGACAATCCCGATACGGTGAACCCGCATCCGGGTTGGGAAGACCTGAAACCGCAAGTGTTGGCGCCGGGCGTCAACATTCGCTCTTCGGTCAATACCGGCGACACGGCCTATCAGGGCGGATGGAGCGGTACCTCGATGTCTGCGCCGCACGTCACCGGGCTGATTGCCTTGATGTGGCAGGCCGCCCCGTGTCTGGTGGGTGATTATGCGACGACCGAAAACATCATCGAGAACACCGCCACTCCTATCCCCTATGACGATGGCACCGGCGGCGGCGCGCACGTGCCAAACTATGCGGCCGGCTGGGGCGAAATCAACGCCCTGGCGGCGGTGCTGGCTGCGGCGGATGAGTGTGGCGACAGCGCCATCGCCGGCCAGGTCACCGATGCATCCACAAGCGCGGCGGTAGGCGGGGCCAAGATCATCGCGAGCAACGCGACCGTGCAACGCAAGGCCACCTCGGATGCAGCCGGCTTCTACGCGATGACCGTCTTTTCGGGCACTTACACCCTGAGCGCTTCGCGCTACGGCTATCAGACGACGGTGGTTCCCAACGTGGTGGCAACGACCGGACAGACGACGACGCAGGACATCGCTTTGACCCCGGCAGCGTTCTACGAAGTTTCCGGGAAGGTGACGGATGCAACGACCGGCTGGCCGCTCTACGCGCACATCAGCATCACCGGCGATCCGGTAGACCCGCCTGCGCCGGATAATAGCGTGTGGACCGATCCGGCGACCGGCGAGTACAGCCTGATGCTGGCCGAGGGCGTCACCTACACGTTCAAGGTTGAAGCCTGGGTGGCCGGTTACGGTGCGGCGACGGGCCAAGTTGGGCCGTTGACGGCGGATGCGCCGGGTACGGACTTCGCGTTGCAAGCAGATATGCAGGCGTGTACGGCACCGGGGTATTACTTTACCGGTGGCCTGATGGCGAACTTTGAGGATAAAACCTTCCCGCCGCCCGGTTGGACGGTGGTCAACAACGGCGGCGCATGTGAGTGGGTCGGTGACGATCCGGGCGGACGGGGTAACCTGACCGGCGGCACCGGCAAATTCGCGGTGGCCGACAGTGATGCCTGCGGCCCTGGCACCACAATGAACACTGACCTGATCTCTCCGCCGTTTGATGTCTCCGGTCTGACGCAGGTAAACCTCTCCTTTGCCTACGATTACAACAACTATACGAGCGGGGAAGTGGCGGCGGTGGATGTGAGCGCTAACGGCGGCGCGACCTGGACGAATGTGGTGCGTTGGACGACCGATCAACGCGGCCCGGCGACGTTCACACAGGATGTCACCACGATTCTGGGTGGCTCTACGCAGGCACGTGTCCGTTTCCATTACCTGGCCCCAAGTTGGGACTGGTGGTGGGAAGTGGATAACGTTGTGCTTGGCAATCCTGTGTGCAATGCGCCTACCGATGGCGGTCTGGTCGTCGGTAACGTCTACGACGGGAACTACCCGACCGTAGCGTTGAACGACGCGACCGTAGCCAATGCCGGCGGCGAAGCGACGGCTGTGGCAACTCCCGGCGATCCTGCCGTGGATGATGCTTTCTACACCCTCTTCGCGCCTTCTGGCCCGCAAACCTTCACCGCCACGATGAAGGGCGGCTATGGCCCGGACGTGGCGACGATCACCGTGCCGGATGGCGACACGGTAGAACACGACTTCTTCCTGCCGGCCGGTCTGTTGAGCGCGACGCCGACGGGGCTGGACGTGACCGTTGAGCTAGGCTACACGGCGGCGCGGACGCTGACCCTGGCGAACGCCGGCGGCGTGAGTGCGGCGTTTGAACTGAAGGAAAAAGCAGGGCGCTTTGTCCCCATTCATATTGCGGCCTACACCGGCAGTGTGCCGCCATCGGACGCCCCGGTTTCCACCGGTTTGGCCCCGCAAGAGACGACGCCGACGGCTGCGCCAGAAGCGCCGGCCGCTCCGTTGGTTGATGCCGCCCCGGCCTACGCGATTGACCTCTTCACCGGCAACCTCGTCGCCTTCATGAGCGATACACCGGGCACCTGGACGGTCATCGGCAATACGGGGATCGGCGGACCGTTCGCCGGCGACTTCTTGAACGGCGATTTCAGCCAGATGTACGTCCTCGATTACGATACGAATGGCTTCTACATCGTCGACACTGCCACCGCCGCTGCCACCCTGGTGGGGACCAGCGCGCCGCTGTCGGGGCATGTCTGGACCGGCATGAGTGGCTCTGTGGACGGCACGCTGTATGCCGCTTCGACGAACGGCAGCCAATCGTATCTCTACACGATTGACCCGGCTACCGGCGTGGCTACCGTGATCGGTGAAATTACCAATGCCCCGGTGATCATTGACATCGCCATCAACGCCGACGGCGACATGTACGGCGTGGAAATCATGAACGATGTGCTGATGTCCATTGATCCTGCAACCGGCGCCGGCGCAGTCATCGGCTCGCTAGGTTTCAACGCCAGCTATGCGCAAGGCATGGATTTTGAAGAAGAATCCGGCGTGCTCTACCTGGCAGCCTTCAACGTAGGCACCTTCCAGGGTGAATTCCGCATTGCCGATACCGCCACGGGGAATACCGTTCTGGTGGGTGGCTTCCCCGGCGGCGTGGAAGTGGACTGCCTGTCCTTTGCGACGGGCGGCTCGGTGGATGTGCCGTGGTTGGCGGAAACACCCATGATGGGCAGTGTGTCTGCGGGCGGCAGCACTGCGATTGCCGTGGACTTCGACGCCGCCTACGTGGATCAGCCCGGCGAGTATCACGCCGACCTGATCGTCAAGAACGATACGCCATACGGCAAGTTCAGCGTCCCTGTCACGATGACGGTCACCGCCCCCAAATCCTGGGGCAAGCTCACGGGAACCGTCACGGGCCTGGGTGTCTGCGACGGCGATCCGGCCCCGCTGGAAGAGGCCGAGGTGCGCGTGGAAAGCGCGACGACCGGCCAGACCTGGCTGGTCGAGACTGGCGCGGATGGCAAGTATCACCTGTGGCTCGACCAGGCACACAGCCCGGTCACCATTACCGTCACCGCGCCGGATTACTTCGGCGTGACCGGCGGTGTGGTCGTGCGGCAAGATCAAGTCACGGTGGTGGATTTCGATCTGCGGCTGCTCAAGCCCTGCCTCAGCTACAACCCCGCCGACTTCGAGGTGACGCTGCCAATGGGTGAAAACACCGACCAACAGCTCACCCTGAACAACACCGGTGCAGGGATGGCGGAGTACGAGTTGTTGGAGATCGTCGGCGGCTTTGTCCCGATGCGCACGACGAACGCCGTTGTCAAGTATCTGCCTATGCCGGCTGCGACGAACGGCCCTGTCAATGCGATTCACAACGGAACGCTCTCCAACGCCGAATCTCGCGCCCCCTACACCTACTACAGTGGCGCGCCGCAGGCCGTCAGCATTATCGCCTACGCGGACGACGATCAGCATAACCCGACGGCGGTGGAAGCGGCCTTGCAAGCATTAGGGCTGTCTTACACCTTCTATGGTTACGATACTACAGGGAACAACCTGTCCGCCTTTGTTGCTGCTGTACAGGCGGGAGGATGGGACCTGGTCATCTACGCCGCCGATAGCTGGGCCTTGATTGACGCCAGTGACTATCAGGCGGTGGCGGATCACATCAACAACGGCGGGATGGCGATTGCCCAATCCTGGGCCATCGGCTACGACGCTGCACATCAGAACCACGTGTTGTGGTCGCTCCTGGGCGGCTCTTACGCCGGTTGGCTCACTTCTCCGGCCAGCCTCTACTGGTGGAACCCCGCGCATCCTATCTTCTCCGGTGTTCCCGAATTCACCAACCTGGACAATCTTGGCTACTCGGCCTACGGCGCGCGGATGAACCTGGTCGGCGATCCTGATACCGGTCTGGGTGGCTTCACGACTGCGCCGACCGATGGTCAGGCGGGTGTCATTTTGAGCAATGCCAACCGCACCATCTACAAAGGCTTGACCGACAACCTCAACAGCGCCGATGTGGACAGCGACGGCGCGTGGGACGTTACCGAGTGGTGGACGAACGCCGTCAACTACATCCTCAACCCTGGCATGTTCGGCGGCGGCATCCCCTGGCTGACCGAAACCCCGGTCACCGGTACGGTAGCGGCCGACGCGAACGCCGTGGTGGACCTCACCTTCGACGCCGGCGTGCCCGAAACGATGCAGCCCGGCACGTACTACGGGCAGTTGAAGGTCAGCAGCAACGCGGCGAACGAAGTCGCCAATGTCCCGGTGACATTGACCGTCACACCTCCTGCTACCTGGGGCAAGATCGCCGGTACCGTCACGGGCCTGGGCTATTGCGATGTGGCTACACCCACGTTGCTGGAAGGCGCGCAGGTCTACATCGAGACGGCAACTGGCCTGTTGTGGGAACTGACGACCGACGCCAACGGCGCGTACCAGCTCTGGCTGGATGCGGCGCATGGTCCGGTCAACATCACCGTGCAGGCCGACGGCCATATCACACAAGTCTTCAATAACGTCCCTGTGACGGCCGGTCAGACCACGACGCGCGATGCCGCGCTGCGCTGGAATCAGCCGTGCCTCTCGGTGGATCCTGCTTTGTTCGACGTGACGGTGACGCTCGGCATGAGCACGACGCTGCCGCTTTCCCTCATCAACCAGGGAGCAGGCGCGGCGACTTTTGACATGGTTGAGGTGAATGGCGGGATGATGCCGTTCCGGTTGAACACCACACGTCATCGCCTGGCGAGCAGCGTTTCCCAGGTGACGCCAGATGAAGGCGCGCCTCAGTCGTTGGCGGCGTATGTCGCCTCTGGCTTGCTCGCACCTGCAGCCCAACCTGTGGCGCCGGTTGTGCCGGCCGGGGCAGTCCAGGGCGTGGACTTCTACTACGACCGCGACGCGTTCAATGCGGATTATCCCGGCTTGCCGGTTGAAGGATACGAGAACGGCACAATGCTTGACGGAACCCTGGATGTCATTCCGCACCCGCTGGACGAGTTCAGCGACAACGCCTACTTTGACCCTGGCGATATCCTGCCTGGGATTCAGTTCTGGGCGACGAACGATCACTCTGGCGACGAACTTGTCGTGCTTGGTGCGGACTTCATGGGCAACCCGAGCAAGACGGCGGCAGCGAACTACTTTGCCGATAGCTTCCACATCGTGTTTAACCCGCCGGTGCTGGCCGCCGGTATGGACTTGCAAGAATTCATGGGCGGCTACTCGTGTCAGGTGGATGTCTTTGATGCCGATGGCGTGTTGCTCGGATCGGATGTGACCACCTGTGACGAAGCGGGTGTTTTCTGGGGGGTGGCCTCGGATACCAATCTCATCGGCGAGATCGTGATCACCTCACTGGCCGGGGGCGCTCAGGGCGCCGATAACATCGCCTTCGGCGGCGCGTTGCCGGAAATCCCCTGGCTCTCCGAGAACCCGGAAGCCGGTACCGTAGACCCCGACAGCACGGCGGATGTAGACCTGACTTTCGACGCCGGTGTGCCCGAAGTGCCGCAGCCCGGCACCTACTTCGGCACCCTTGCCGTCAACAGCGACGATCCGGTCAACGACGAGATCGTCGTCCCGGTCACGATGACCGTCGTTCCGCCCGCAACCTGGGGCAAGCTGCTGGGCACCGTCACCGGCCTGGGCTACTGCGACGCTGACCCGCATCCATTGGCCGGCGCGGAGGTGCTCGTCGAAAGCGGGGTGACGCGCACCGTCACCGTGATGGGTACCTTGCTGGAAGAGGACTTCGAGCTTGGCAACGGCGGCTACACCCATTCCGGCACGAATGACGAGTGGCAATGGGGGACGCCAACGGCCTGGCCCTCCGGCTGCGCTTCTGGCTCGCTGTGCTGGGGCACGGACCTGGCCGGGAACTACGAAAACTATGCCGACCAGACGTTGCTTTCTCCGGTCATCGACCTGAGCGGGATAACGCCGGGCACTCCCCTGGCAGTTGCCTGGCAGCAAGCCTGGTCCACTGAATCCGGCTATGACGATGCCTACGCCGAAGTGAGCATCAACGGCGGCGGCTGGACCCAGATGTGGACGGGCGATGGCACGAATAACAACTGGACTGAAATGACATACGACATTTCAGGCGCGGCCGGCGGCACGGTGCAGTTCCGCTGGCGGCTGACCAGCGACAGCTCGGTCACCTACCCCGGCTACTATGTGGATGATGTGCGCATCCTCGGCCCGGTGGAAGTTGTTGAACCGGTCAACTGGCTACTCACCACCGACGTCAGCGGCACATACCAGGTGTGGGTGGACGAGATGTACAGCCCGGTCACCATCACCGTCTCCTACCCCGATTACCAGAAGGGTGAGGCTATCGCGGTGATTACGGGCGGCAACACCACCACGTGGGACTTCGATCTGCGGATGTTGGCCCCGTGCGTTCAGGTGAACCCGTCGGCGCTGCACGCCGAACTGGAACTCGGCACGGCTGCGTCTACGGTGATGACCCTCACCAACACCGGCGCGGTAGATACCGACTGGACGCTCTTGGAAGAGAACCTCGGCGCGCCGACCGTTACGCCGCCGGGCGTGGTAGCGTTGCTTGCCGAAGACTTCGAGGGAGCGTTCCCGCCGGCCGGCTGGACGCGCGTGGAGAACATCGGTTCCTGCGACTGGGAAAGCTCCGCCACAACCGGATACCCGAACCAAACCGGCGGTACCGGTCTGTTTGCCGATGCGAACTCGGACTGGTGCTGGGGCGCGATGGATGTCGAGTTATGGACGCCGGCCATTGACCTTTCCGCGGCTGCCGCTCCTGTTCTGAGCTTCCAGAGCGATTTCAACGACTTCGGCGGCTCGGACGATGGATACGTGGATATCAGCACGGATGGCGGCGCTACCTGGACCAACCTGCTGCACTACGATGGCATAGATGTACGCGGTCCATATCTGGAGCAGGTTGATCTCTCCGCGTATGCCGGACAGCCCGGCGTCATCATCCGCTTCCATTACGTGGCCCCAGATTGGGACTGGTACTGGCAGGTGGATGATGTGCAGATCGCGGATGTTGATCCTGTCGTTTGGCTGGCCGAGAATCCCACCTCCGGCAACCTCGCCGCCGATACCGGCGTGCAGGTGGTGGACGTGGACTTCGACGCCGCTGCGGTCGCCCAGCCCGGCGATTACGTCGCCAACCTGTGGGTGAACAGCGCGGATCCCTTCGCCCCAACCGTCGTGCCGGTGACGATGACCGTCACCCCGCCCGCTGACTGGGGGCAGGTCAACGGCGTGGTCTACAGCCTGGGCCGTTGCGACGCCGAAATGAAGCCGCTGGCAGGCGCGGAAATCGTCATCTGGGATGATGGCGGCAGCGCCATCGCTACCGTGACCACCGACGCGGCCGGTACCTATCATTACTGGCTGCCCACCGGCGACTACACCCTCACCGTCACAGCGGCGGATCACGTTCCCGCTACGCCGACGCCGGTCAATGTATCGGCTGCCGGTGTGGTCACCCAGGACTTCAGCCTGTTCTGGATTGGGCCGTGCGTCAGCGCGGAAACGGTGGAATACCACCTGACCCTGGCGATGGGGATGAGCGGCACGCTGCCGATGACGCTGACCAACACCGGCCTGGGCAATGCCAACTTTGCCCTTTCCGATGTTCATGTCGGTTTCGTCCCCTCCGGCTTGCTCATGACCACCCGCCCGGCCCCCGCCTATCCGCCGGTCAGTGGCGGCGAAGTCGCAGAGCTGGTAGGGACCGAAGCGCCCAAAGTCACAACGCCTGTGCCTTCGGCGATTGGGCAGACCTCTGTACCTTACGCTCCTGTCGCGGTGCTCTATGACAACGGCCCGCTGGTGAACAGCCCCGGGACCGGCGCGGGCGGCGCGGACGAGAGCATGTTGCAGAACGTCAGCCTGGGGATGAGCACGCTGGGCTTTGGACACCAGGCAGCCTATGGCTACCGCGTCGCCGATGACTTCACTGTGACCGGCGGCGGCTGGTTCGTGGATACCATCACCTTCTACGCCTACCAGACCGGTTCCGGGCTGGTTTCGACCATCTCGGCGGTCAACCTGCAAATCTGGAATGGCGTCCCTGACGCGCCGGGCAGTTCCGTCGTCTTCGGCGATACGACAACCAACCGCCTGATTAACACCACCTGGTCGGGCATCTACCGGGTGAGTGAGACCAGCTCTGGCGATACGACGCGCCCGATCATGGCGAACACCGTCAAGGTCGGCGTGATGTTGCCGCCGGGCACGTACTGGCTGGATTGGCAAGCCGACGGGACGCTTAGTTCCGGCCCGTGGGCGCCGCCTGTGACTATCAACGGCCAGGCCACTACCGGCAACGCGCTGCAATATCTGGGCGCGTGGGGCGCGGCGTTGGATGGCGGAACCGGCACACAGCAGGACTTCCCCTTCATCATTGAAGGCGCGGATGCCCCCTGGCTCTTCGAGATCCCGGCGACCGGCATTGTACCGGCCGGTGACCAGGCGGTCGTGGATATCCTGATGGATGCCGACTTCGTCTCGCAACCGGGCGAGTACTACGCGCAGATCCTGCTGGCGACGAGCGACCCCGGTATGCTGGCGACCTATCCGGCCACGCTGACTGTCATCGTCCCCGACACCTTCGGCCAGATCAACGGAACCGTCAAGGGCCTCGGCCCGTGCAACGACGCGGCGTCTGCGGTAGCGTTGGAAGGCGCGGAAGTCACCGTCGAGAGCGCGACGCGCACCTGGACGCTGTTCACCGATGAGACCGGCGGCTACAGCCTCTGGCTCGATGCGGCGCACAGCCCCGTCACCATCACCGTGAACGCGGCCGGTTACCTGGCGGAAAGCGTCGCCGGCGTTCCGGTCGTTGCCGGACAAACGACGACGCAGAACTTCGGTTTGAGTCCTGAAGCGCCGTGCCTGAGCGTCGCGCCGACCAGCATCCACGAGACCGTCACGCTGGGCGACAGCACGCAGGTCCCGATGACCATCGGCAACACGGGCGCGGCTGATCTGAACTGGGCGATCTCCGAGACGGGCGGCGGTTACACGGCATTGCGCCCTGCGCCGGCCGGCTTCGCGCAGGCAGGCCCGGCGCCGGCTCTGGCAGCGACTACGGTATCGCCCGCAAGCACCGTCGTAGTGGCTCCGCAACCGGCGGCAGTGAATGCTTCCGTGTTGTGGGATCAACCGATAAGCGCCAGCAACACCGACGCTTACGCCAACCAGGACTTCGAGACCGTCAACGACGCTTACGATATCTTCATCGCCGACGATTTTGTCAATGGCGAGGCGTGGAACATCGGCACGATCTTCGTTCCGGGCGGTTTGTGGAACGGGGGTACCTCGTTGATGAACGCCACGACGCTCAACTGGCAAATCTACGCGGATGATGGCGGCAAGCCGGCCGGCGACCCGTGGGGCAACGGCGCAGCGCCCGTATGGGCAGTATCGCTGGCGCCGACCGATCCGCAGGTCGTCATCAGCATGGGGACGGATGGGTTGATGGGCAATACCACCGTCAATCTGAATGTTCCGGCGCTGATCCCGGCGGGTCACTGGTGGCTGGTCTTCTACCCGAGCATGGCGTTCAGCAGTGGTGGGCAATTCGGCCGGCAGTGGTCGGATACCACCAACGGCGCTGTGGCTCAAGTCGTCAACCCGGGCGGCGGGTTTGGCATCCCGACCACCTGGAGTTCGGCGCAGGCAGTCTGGGAAGTGCCGCAGCAAGATTTCGCTTTCCGTCTGGAAGGTGAGATCGCGGATGTCCCCTGGCTCTTCGAGGATCCCCAGTCGGGTATGACCCCGGTCGGCGATACCTCTACGGTCACGATCACCCTGGATGCCGGCGTGCCGGAAGTCACCCAACCGGGCGACTACTTCGCTGCGCTCACCGTCAAGGGCGACAACGCGACCGTCGCCGTGCCCGTCACCATGACCGTCGAACCGCCCGCGACATGGGGCAAGCTCACCGGCCTGGTGCAGGGCCTCGGCTACTGTGACGTGATGACCGAACCGCTGGAAGGCGCCGTCGTGTTCGTCGAGAGCGCGATGACGGAGTGGGTCACCTACACCGTGGACGCGGTTGTGTACGAGCAGGACTTCGAGAGCAGCGACGGTGGTTTCACCCATTTCGGCATGTATGACGAATGGGAATGGGGCGCCCCCAACGCCTACTGGCCTTACGGCTGTGCCTCTGGCAGTCTGTGCTGGGGCACGGACCTGGACAGCGACTACGAAAACTACGCTGACCAGACGTTGCTCTCGCCGGTGATTGACCTGAGCGGAGTTGCGCCGGGCAGTCCCTTGACCGCCGCCTGGCAACATGCCTGGTGGGTGGAGAGCTGCTGCGACCACGTCTACGCCGAAGTCAGCATCAACGGCGGCGCGTGGACGCAGATGTGGAGCAATCCCAATGGTCAAAGTGGCTGGGCCGAAAAGACGTTTGACATCTCGGCGGCTGCGGGTGGTACGGTGCAGTTCCGCTGGCGGCTGACCAGCGATGGCTCTGTCGTTTACGCCGGCTACTTCGTTGATGCACTGCGCATCACCACCCCGGTCGAAGTTGTTGAGCAGCGCCCGGTCAACTGGACCTTGACCACCGGCGTCGATGGCAGGTACGGCTGGTGGCTTGACTCGGCCTACGCTCCGTTTACCGTTACCGTCTCCTACGAGGCCGGTTACGAGGCGCAAGTCTTCACTGGCGTCACGCTGACCGGCGGCGAGATCACCACGCTGAATGCCAACCTGCACTGGCTGCAACCGTGTATGTCGGTTGCGCCGGATGCGCTGGCCTTCAACGTGCCGATGGGGACGGCGACCACGGTGGCCCTCAACATGGCGAACGGCGGCGCGGCGACCGGCTCGTTCCTGCTCAACGAGTGGAACGCCGGTTTCAACGCGCTCGGCCCGTTGGCCGCCGGCGGCCCGGATAACTTCGGTTATCAGTATGCCGACTCCAACAGCGTGGGCCTCGGTCCGACCTACGGCTTTGTGGACATCTCCGGTGTAGGGACACCGGTTGCCCTGGGCGACAATGACTATGCTGCGGTGAACATCGGCTTCGACTTCAAGTTCTACGGCACGAGCGCGATCACGCCCAACCACTACTCCACGCTCTTCGTCGGCAGCAACGGCTTCCTGTCCTTCGGGGCCGGCTCCACCGACCTCAGCCCCGACCCGGTGTTGCCCAACCCGACGTTGCCCAACAACCTCATCGCCGCGGCCTGGGATGATCTGGTGCCGGGTACCGTCTACGTCCAGAGCTTCGCGCAGTGTCCATACAACCCGGCGGCAACCACCGTGGATGCCTGCTTTATCGTGCAGTACAGCGACTTCACGCATAAAGACGGCACGCCGGCGGGCACCTGGGAAGTCATCCTCTTCCGCACCGGCAGCATCCTGATGCAGTATGCGGAGGTGAACGCGCCTGACGCGACCACCGGTATCGAAGGCCCGCTCGGCCTCGACGGCCTCACCTACGGGCCGACCCTGGCGGATGAACTGGCGATCTGCTTCGCCTATCCGGGCGAATGGCTCGACTGCCAGTCCACGCAGGTGCCGTGGTTGGCAACCAACGTAACGGAGGGCGACATCGCGGCTTACCATAGCCGGGCAGTCCGGGTGACGCTGGATGCGCGCGTGCCGGAAGTCTCCGCGCCGGGTGATTATCTGGCCGAACTGTGGATGATGACCAACGATCCTCATCAGGCGTTCATCGTCATCCCGGTGACGATGACCGTCGCCCAACCGGAGTCGTTGACACGGCTCGAAGGCGTGGTGACCGGTTGGTCGCAGTGCGATGCCGTCAGCCAGACCCTGGCCGGCGCGCAAGTGGCGATTGTGACCAGCTCGGGCGACAACTTCGTGCTGACGACGGACACCAACGGCGCTTACAGCGCATGGGTCAAGAGCGGCGATGCTTACACCATCACCGTCTCTGCCGTCGGCTACGTGCCGGTGACGGTGACGGGGACCGCGGAGACGGTTATGCTGCCGCGCAACGTGGCGCTGCGGCTGGATGTGCCGTGCATCAACCTGTCCCCCGTCAGCTACGACGTGACGCTGCCGAAGGATCGCACGACGACCCGAGTCCTCACGATCCAGAATACCGGCGCGGGCGACTTCGCCTACAACAATATCCTCGGCTCCAGCCTGTGGCTGTCGGTGGCGCCCAAGACGGGCCTGGTGCCGGCAGGGAGCAGCGTGCCGGTGACGGTGACGTTTGACGCGACCGGCCTGGCTGCCGGTGATGTCTACTCTACCGTGCTGGAAGTCGTGCACACGAACCCGGCTGTGGCGCGCCTCTTCGTGCGCCCGGTGCGGTTGACGGTGCTCGATACCCCGCAGTTGATCGTGGATGTCGTCAAGACGGCGTCTCCGGCGGATGTGGTCTTGCCCGGCGGCCTCATCACCTATACCGTGACCATCACGAATGGCTATGATCGTCCGCTGGACCTGACCGCGACGGACCCGATCCCCGCCAATACCACCTACGTCCTGGAGAGCATCTACGGCGGCGCGACGATCCAGGATCCGCCGGCCACTCTCGTGACCTGGGCCGGAACGTTAGCGCCTGAAGCGAGCGCGACCTTCGGCTACGTCGTGCGCGTGGGCGAGGACGTGGCCCGTGGCACGCTGATCACCAACACGGTGACGGTCGCTACGGACAGCCTGACATTCAGCGATGATGTCGTCGTCCTCGTTGGACCGCTGCAACAGTACATCTATCTGCCGCTCGTTCTGCGCAACGCGCAGTAAGCTGTAGCTGGTTGCTTTCTCAAGAGGGCCATCAGGGCTACCCTGGTGGCCCTCGTTCCATGATGTTATACTAGGCGCACGGTAAAATTTCCTTATTCCTGTCAGCAGATTAAGCAGATTTAGCAGATTATTGTACTGGTCAACGAGAGTTTGAACTTGCCGGACGGCTTTTTTTACCGCA
>JAIOAS010000142.1:0-1321 GCA_019873725.1 Chloroflexota bacterium
ATCGGTGTGGACGCTTTGATCATCCAGGACGTGGGGTTGCTGGAGTGTGACCTGCCGCCGATTCCGCTGATCGCCAGCACGCAGATGCACAATCACACGCCCGCGCGGGTGGCGTTCCTCGAGGCCGTGGGCTTCCGCCGGGTGATCCTTGCGCGTGAGTTGAGCCTGGAGCAGATTGTGGCGATTCGGCAGGCGACGACGATCGAGTTGGAGACGTTTGTCCACGGCGCGCTGTGTGTCAGCTACAGCGGGCAGTGCTTGATGAGCTACGCGATTGGTGGGCGCAGTGGCAATCGTGGCGAGTGCGCGCAGCCCTGCCGCCGGGTCTATAGCCTCGTGGACGGCAACGGGAAAGTCCTCGTCAAGAACCGGCATTTGCTCTCGCTGCGCGACCTTAACCTGTCCGCGCACCTGGGCGAGCTGCTCGACGTGGGCGTGACCTCGTTCAAGATTGAGGGACGGCTGAAGGACAAGACTTACGTGGTGAACGTCGTCAGCGCCTATCGCCGCGTGCTGGATGAAGAATTGGCGGCGCGTGGCCTGGCGAAAAGCTCGTCGGGACGCAGTACTGTGGACTTCACGCCCGACCTGAACAAGACGTTCAACCGGGGCTACACGACGTATTTCTTGCACGGGCGCGGGGAGCCGCCCGGCTCGATTGACACGCCGAAAATGGTCGGCGAGGTGGTGGGCGAGGTCGTCGCTGTAGACCGGCGTACGTTCCGGCTCGCGCCGGGGGCGCTCGAACTGCATACCGGCGACGGCCTGTCCTTCTTCGATGCGGAGGGCGTTTTGCAGGGGACGGTGGTGAATGTGGTGAACGGGCTGACGATCACGCCCAACAGCATGGCCCACATCCGCAAGGGCACACGCGTGTACCGCAACCACGATCACGCCTATCTGCGGCAACTGGAGAAAAGCCAGCCTGTGCGCACGATTGCGGTACAGTTTGTGTTGGAAGAATCACCCGCCGGCTTCACCCTCACCGTCACCGACGAGGACGGCAACCACGCTTCCGCGACGCTGACGATGGAGAAAATCCGGGCCGAAAAGCCGGAACAAGCACAGGCGACGGTCGAAAAGCAATTACGCAAGACCGGCGGGACGGCCTTCGCGTGCATGAACGTCACCGTCAACTGGCAAACAGCTTACTTCCTGCCGGTTGCCGTGCTGAACGAGCTGCGCCGTACCGCGTTGGACAATCTGCTCGCCGTGCGCGCGCAAAATCGCCCGCGGCTCACGGGCGAAATCCGTCGGAATGACGTTCCGTACCCCGAAAAGCAGTTGACGTACCTGGGCAACGTCCTCAACCGGCAGGCGG
>JAIOAS010000142.1:1963-11688 GCA_019873725.1 Chloroflexota bacterium
GTTGGTGACAATGAACCCGGACATCCGCCTTTACTCCACCGGTGGAACGTACACCCGCATCGCGGAAATCCTGGGTGCAGTGGGCACGGCCCGGCACTTGATGCAGGTCTCCGACTACACCGGACAGCCGGAGACGCAGGGTGGGCTGGTCAAAACGCTGGACTTCAAAATTTACCTGGGCTTGCTCACCGAGACCTACAACGAAGCGCATCGCGCTGACCTGGTGCGCACGAAAGCGATCCCCATTGACATGGTGGTGGTGAACCTGTATCCCTTCGTAGCGACGGTGACGCGCGAAGGCGTGACGGTCGAAGAAGCGCGGGCTAACATCGACATCGGCGGCCCGGCGATGATCCGCGCGGCGGCGAAGAACTACTTACGGGTTGCAGCGGTTGTCGATCCGGCGGACTACGCCCCGCTGCTCAGCAAACTGCGCGCCAATCGGGGCGCACTCGACTTGCAGACGCGCTTCGAATTCGCCCGCAAAGCCTTCGCCCATACTGCCAGCTACGATGCAGCCATCAGCGCCTACTTGAGCACCCAAGACCCGGCGGATGTGCCCGGGGTGTATGAAATGGGTAAAGAGTAAAGAGTAAAGGGTAAAGAGTAAAGTGAGCAGTAAGGAGTGAGGGGGCTTGTCCTTCATTACTCATTTCTCATTACTCATTTCTCATAACTGATTAGGAGGGGGGGACAATGACACAGGACTTGAAGAAGGCTTACCGGACGATTATGGATGACCACTTCCCGGAGCGAATGGAAATCAGCTTCGTGTTCGATGACCGACGCTCGACGTTGATTTACGAAAAAGTGGCCTGGGAGATTGACGGCGTGCGCAAGGGGTTGCGTTACGGCGAGAATCCGGGCCAGGAGGCCGCGTTCTACAAGCTCGTCAACGGCAATCTCACCGTGGGCGAGGTGACGACGATTGCGCCGGGTCGCTATCTCGTTTCCGATGCCGAACTGTTGCAATTCGGTAAGCATCCCGGCAAGATCAACCTCACCGACGCCGACAACGCGCTTAACATCCTGCGCTATCTGATGGACAAACCCACCGCCGCGATTATGAAACACAACAACCCGTCGGGCGTGGCGATGGCGGATACGATCGCCGACGCCTACATCAAGGCCGACCTGGCCGATCACATCGCGGCATTTGGCGGCTGCATCGCGCTGAACCGTCCGGTAGACCTGGCGACCGCCGAAGCGATTGCCGAGCAATACGCGGAAGTCGTCGTCGCGCCGGAATACGAGGAGGGCGCGGTGGCGGTGCTCGCCGCACGCAAGAACTTGCGCATCATGCGGATCGGGGCGATTGAACGGCTGGCGACCTTCGCCCAGGAGCGCTTCGTGGATTTCAAGAGCCTCATTGACGGCGGGGTGATTGCGCAACTCTCGTTCGTCCTGCAGACGCAGTCCGCCGCCGACTTTCTCCCGGCGACGATCACGCGCAAGGGTGAGACGATTGCCGTCAAGCGCGCGCCCACCGCGCAGGAGATCGAGGATATGCTCTTCGGCTGGAAGGTCGAGGCCGGTGTCACCTCCAACTCGGTGCTCTACGCGAAGGATGGCGTCACCGTGGGGATCGGCGCGGGAGAGCAGGACCGCGTGGGCGTGGCGGTCATCGCCCGCGACAAGGCGTATCGCAACATGGCCGAGCGCCTGGCCTACACGCGCCACAAGAACGCCTATCGTTATCTCGATGCGGACAAGCAGGCCGAGATTGACGCCGAAGTCAAAGCGGCCCACGGCGGACTCAAAGGCGCAGCGATGATCTCCGACGCTTTCTTCCCCTTTCGCGACGGTGTGGACGTGGGTTTGCGCGAGGGCGTCACCGCCGTGATCCAGCCCGGCGGCTCCCTGAACGACGACGAGGTCATTGAAGCCGTCAACGAGGCCGGCGCGACGATGGTGTTCACCGGGCAGCGCAGTTTCAAACACTGAACCAACGCTCGGAGCGGATTGTCACAGCCAACGCTCGGAGCGGATCGACAGATCCGCGGATCGTTACAACCAACGCTCGGAGCGGATCCACAGATCCGCGGTTTAGGCGTACCGCCGGGATCTGGCGATCCCCGGCAAGCTTAGTTTGCGTAAGAGCGGATCGGCAGATCCGCGGTTCGTCACAACCAACGCTCGGAGCGGATCGGCAGATGCGCGGTTTATGCGTAACGCCGGGATCTGGCGATCCCTGGCAAGTATAAGTTGGGGCCCGTCTACTCTCGGGACCGGCTGGCGTCCAGAATAAGCCGTATGCGGCTGCGCACCGGCATGTTGCTCATCCAATCGTCCGGCAAATCCAACCGTACCGCGAGCACCTTGAGAATACGGCGGCCGATGTCTTCCGTGATGCTTTGACGGCTCAGGAAGTCCTCGATCATCTGGATGTCCTGCGCCGTGAGCCGTTCGACTGGCAGGTCTACCGTTGCCGGAGACTCGAGGGGCCGCCTTTGAGGTTGAGAAGCCACCACTTGTTCCAACGTTACCGGCGCGTGATCGCGGACGACTAGCGTCCCGGCAGCCAGGTCGCCCAGCCGGCGCGCCTGGCCGTTCACGAACATCACAATGAGGCCGAGGCCGTAATAGGCGGGCAGAAAATCGACCGGCCGCACGAGGTTGCGGATCAGCGATTCGCTGAGCGTAATTGGCATCCCGTCGGTGCGGACGACGCGTAAGTGTAACCAGCGTTTGCCAGGAGACTGACCGTTCCAGCGGAGCTCGAAGAAGATGTAATACCCCCAGAAAAGGGCGAATCCGATCAGCCCCAGAATGGCGATGAGCCACCCTATTGCGCTTTCGCCATGGCGCCAGAGGTTTCGCAGCGTGGCGCCGAAAACGGCGAACAGGGTCAGGTAGACAATGACCTGCGTGACCAGCAGAATCAACATATCGATAGCGCCGGCGAGACAACGAGTGGCGATGCCGGCGACTTCGTAGTTGAAGGCGACGTTTTCCGGAGTGTCAATGTTTAAGAATTCTTCCATAGGTTCTCGCTCATTTTGGTATAATGGTCACGATCACAACAGGTAGTAAGTTTACCACCAAGGCACGCAGACACAAAGAAGAGCCAAAGTCAGCTTTGTGCCTTGGTGTGAAAATACTCTGGCTTGGTAAAGGTAGTGTATGCGGGTAGACAAGTTTTACGAATCCCGTCAGGGTGACTGGAAGGCGCTCTCGAATCTGCTCGACCGCAGCCAGAATGGCGTCCAGTCCCTGGCGCCGGAAGAGCTGGACAGCTTGAGCCGTTTGTATCGCGCCGCCACCTCCGATCTCGCCCTGGCGCAGCGGGACTTCCCGCAGCATCAGGTGACGCGCTACCTCAACCAGTTGGTGGCGCGGGCGCACGCGTTGGTGTATCGCAGCGAGCCGATGGCCTACAATCGCCTGCTCCGCTTTGCCACGACGGGATTCCCGCGTGCTTACCGTGAGGCACTGCCGTTCATCCTCGTGGCGGCGCTGCTGTTCATCTTGCCTGCGCTGACTGCGGCGGTCAGCACTGCCGTCCATCCGCCCTCCGCGCGGTGGCTGCTGCCGGCTGAAATGCAAAACCTGATCCCGATGATCGAGCGCCAGGAATTGTGGACCGACATTCCCATCGCCGAGCGCCCTTATGCCTCATCCTTCATCATGCAGAACAACATTCGCGTCTCGTTTCTGGCCTTTGGCGGTGGAGTCTTGCTGGGGGCGCTGACCCTGTGGGTGATGGCCTACAATGGGCTGCTCCTCGGCGCGCTCACCGGCCTGACGATTCACCACAACGTCGGCTTTGAACTGTGGACGTTCGTGATTGGGCACGGCGTCATCGAACTCAGCGTGATCATGATTGCGGGCGGCGCAGGCTTGATGTTGGGCTGGGCGCTCATCCACCCCGGTATGATACGCAGGCGGGACGCGCTGACCCTTGCCGCGCGGAAAGCCGTGCGATTGCTCATCGGCTGTGTGCCGCTGCTGATGATTGCCGGTACCATTGAAGGTTTTATCTCGCCCAACGAAAACATCCCCTGGGTGGTCAAGTGGGGGGGCGGCGTCGGCAGTGGCATTTTGCTGTATAGCTATTTGCTGTTAAGTGGACGTGGAAGTTCTACGCCTGGCGAAGGCTGACCAATTTTAAGAAAACAACTTGGTATTGGAACGGACAAATCCCCCCTTTAATTCCCCCCAAAGGGGTAGTTTGCCAGGCGCTGTTCTCCCCCCCATTGGGGGGGATTAAGGGGGGGCTATAGGCAGGTTTCTACAACAAGGTGCGTCCCTTTAGCTCCAGATAGCGGTTGATGACGGACATCGAAAGCTGATTCGCCGGCACGTCCAGCGTCAGCACCCCTTGACGGCGCAGTGTCTCCAGAATGACCTCGCGCTCGTTCAACAGCCGCCCGGCTGCCGCGCGCTGGTAGACGGCGAGTGAATCGCGCGGCTCCATCTGCGCCGCCGCGTGGATGTCGGGATCGCTGATCGTCACCACCAGCGGCAAACTGCGCTGGCGCAACACCGCCACGTGGCTCACCAACGCTTGCAGGCTCGCCCCTCCGCTCAAATCCGTGAAGATCACGATCAAGGCGCGTTTGCGCTGCCGGGCTGCCAGGTAAGTCAGGGCGCGGCGATAGTCCGGCTCGACGGGCTGTGCTTCGACGGCGTACAGCGTCGCCAGCATCCGGTAGAACTGCCCGCGTCCCTGCGCCGGGCTGATGTAGTGGGTGACGTCGTCGGCAAACGTCAGCAGCCCGATCTTGTCGCCTTTGCCCGTGGCGACGTAACTGAGCAGCAGCGCCGCATTGATCACATAATCCAGCTTCGCCACCCGATTGACCGGACTTTGCATCATCCGCCCGGTATCCAGCACGGCGATCACATTCTGGCTGCGCTCGGTCTGGTATTCTATGGTGATGGGACGATTGCGGCGCGCCGTCGCTTTCCAATCGATGCGGCGAAAGTCGTCATCGGGCAGATATTCGCGCAGGCTCTCGAACTCCGTTCCTTCCCCAAACATCCGCGTGTGGCGCAATCCCATTTCTTGCAGGCGATTGCGTTGCAGGAGCAGGTCGTAGCGCCGGATGTCCAGCAGGTTTGGGTACACCTTCACCGGTTCCGCAGCGGCGACGCGGCCTTGCCGCAGGACGAGACGCAGTGGCCCCAGCCAGCGCAGATTCAGGTCGCCGAACCGGTAATCGCCGCGACGCAAGGGGCGGACGGTGTACACCGCGTCCCACGTTGCGCGCGGCTGCACTTCGCCGTTCAAGATGCGGGTTTCGATCTCGAAGGCATCCGGCGGTTCGTCGCGCACCCAAAACGTCACCGGGCGACGGCTGCGATTGCGCAGCGTGAGGTGGATCGGGTTGTCCGCGCCGAGGCTGAGGCGAGTGTCGTGCTCGCGTGTCACGTCGAACTGCGCGACGTGGCCCGCCAGCCGCCAGTCGAGCGCGAGCAGACCCGCCGCGAGCACGGCGTAGAGCGCCGCAACCCATTCCAGCGCGGGCGCCCATACCCCGGCGGCAATGATCGGAGCCGCCATCAACAGCAGCAAAATGCCGCGAACGGTGGGGATCATCAGCGCGGCACTTCCACCTGGCGCAGCAGCCGTTGGATGACGGCGTCGGCGTCCAGGCCCTCGATCTCGGCTTCGGGCTTGAGCACGATGCGGTGGCGCAGCACCGGGAAGAGGATGTACTTCACGTCGTCGGGCGAAACGTAATCCCGCCCCTGGAGCGCCGCGTAGACCTTCGCGGCCAGCAGCACGTGCGTCGAGGCGCGCGGGCTGGCCCCCAGGATCAGGTCGGTGGAACGGCGACTCACGGCGGCGATCTGCGCGATGTAGTTCAGAATTCCCTCTTCGACGATGACCTGCACGGCCAGCTCGCGGGCGCGCGCCACGCCCTCCGCCGAAAGCACCGGTTGCAGCCCGGCGGCGTCCAGGTCGTGGGCATCGAAGCCGCGATGGTAGCGCCGCAGGATTTCCACTTCATCTTCCAATGGCGAGTAGGGCACCAGCACTTTGAACAGGAACCGGTCGAGCTGCGCTTCCGGCAGGGGATAGGTGCCCTCGTACTCGATGGGATTTTGCGTCGCCACCACCATGAAGGGCACATTCAGTGGATAGCGCGTCCCGTCAAGGTTGACCTGCCGTTCTTCCATAGCTTCCAAAAGGGCGGACTGGGTCTTTGCCGGGGCGCGGTTGATTTCGTCGGCCAGCAGGAGGTTGGTGAAGATGGGGCCGCGCTTCAGGTAGAACTTGCCGCTGTTGATGTCGAAAACGCTGGTGCCCAGGATGTCGGAGGGCATCATATCGGGCGTGAACTGGATGCGGGTGAACTCGGTCTGCACCAGGCGGGCCAGCGTTTTAGCCATCAGCGTTTTGGCCGTGCCGGGGACGCCTTCCAGCAGGACGTGGCCTCCCGTTATCAGTGCCACCACCAACAGCTCAAACGGTTCACGCAGCCCGACGAGGACTTTGTCGGCTTCTTGACGTAGACGCAGATGTAAATTTTGCAAATCACTTGGGTTCATCGATCACTCCTTGAGCCATTTTGACGCTTCGTTGGCTAACCGCACCATCTCGCTTTCGCTGATGGTGGGGCGGCGCAACTCGGTTAACAGGTTCAGCAACGCCTGAGCATCGAGATTGGGGTCGTAGGCGGCCAATTGTTCCACGTAGGTGGTGTCGGGCAGATCGGGCGACAGGCGGTAACGGCGGCCGAGTTGGCGCTTGAGGGTGTCGTAGTAATAGCGCAGTTCCGCCGTGCGGTGGCCTGCCTGCCGCCGCAGGTTGGCGATGGCGGTGATGTGTTCCAGCGGCGCGCGTCGGCTGACGTGATTGGGCAGGGGCACGGGGCGCCCAAAAAGTTGTCCCCGCGCGATCAGCGCCAGGTAGAGAACGCCCAAGACGTAGAGCAGGGCGTGTCCCGTAGGGGAAGAACGCAGCCATGCTTCCGGTCCTCTTGCGTCGGTCGATGTGTTGCGCTGGCCATGATGCCATTCGTTGAACCACACCAGCCCGTCGCGGAGGGTCGGCGCGACGACGTTCAGCACGAATTCCGGGTTTCCCGCCACCTTGAGTCCCGCATTGGTGAAAGGAAACGGCGCGGCGCTCAGGATCACGCGCCCTTGTCCCTGCGTAAAAGAGACGACGACCGGTTGGTTCCCGACCGCGAGATGCGACACATAATCTATGCGCTTTGTCTCGAAGTAGGCGCGCGTGTTGACGGACACCGGAGCCGCCACCGGCGGCGACAGCCATAGCGGTGATTGCGCCGTGAGGGTGGGAATCGTGGTGAGCAGGTAAGCGAGCTCAAACTCGAAGTGGCCGATGGCGAGGGCCGTGTTCCACCGGTCGCCGGCGAGGACCAACGTGCCGCCATCATTGATCCAGGTATCGAGCGTCTCCCACTCCTCGGCCGTGATGGTGTAGGAGGGTTCCAGGATCAACGCGATGCTTGTCCGTTCTGGCACCACAAAGGTGTCGGACGTTTCGCGGGTGGTCGTGTAACCGAGATCGCGCAGCCACAGCCACAGGGCGCGCGCGCCATCGGGTTGGGATGAATCGGAGGCCAGCGGCGGTACGGACTGATTCGACTGCGCGGATTGGATGCCCGCTGCTATGGTGACCAGAATCAGGGCCACGCCGATCCCGATGCCCCACCAGGTTTCGCGGCGAAACTTTTTCACGCCGAACGCTCCAGGTCTTCGATGTGTGCAACGTAGTCTGCGTAGGTGTCGGCATCGACCGGTTGCTTGCCGTACCATACGCGGTCGAAGACGCCGACGACGTTGCCAAATACGCGCGCCAGCGTCGGGCGTTTTTCCAGGGTGCGGATGTATTCGCGGTTGGTCAGCGTGCGGTCGTAGCGCAGCACGCCCCGTTCATCCAGCGCCAGCAGCGCCGACAGGTAGAGGTAGCGGATTGCCGTGCGGTAATCGCCACTCGCGGAGAGCGTTTGCGCACGTTTCATGGCCGCCGTGGCCGTGAGCGCGGCTTCATCCTCGCCGTCCTCCGGGTTGATGGCGCGCTCGGCGATGAAGCTGGCATTCAGCCCGCGCAGGATGTAGAACAACACCAACAGCAGGATGAGACTGCCGCCTATCGTCACCACGAAATCTGGCAGCGGGACGTTGATGTGGCCGGCACTGTCATCGTTGCCGAACAACTTGCTTAACCATTCCCAGAAACGCTCCTGCAACCGCCGCCACCATTCTTCCAGCAAGGATGGCTTCCTCTCCACCCGCTGGAACTCCGGCGCGCTGAGAATAGTTGCCAGCTTTTCCCTATACTGCGGTTGGGCAACCTCGGGAATGGTTGTATCCCTGGCATTGAGCAGGGTGGTCAGATACGCATCCAGTTGGGTGCGGTTGAATGGATCGGCGCGGAGCAACGCGACGAGATGGCTGTGATCCACCGGGACTACCGTCCCATCCGGCAGGAGAACGGCGTTGATGGCGTCCCAGCGGTCGGCCAACTGCGCCGTGTCTGTCGGCGTCGTGTTTGGCCGGATGACCTGCGCGTGGGTCTCTTCGAGTTGTTGCCAGTAGGCGTCGAGGGGCCACGGCGGTTCAGCCGCCGAAACCGATACGGCGACTGAGAACCCTGCAACGAGGCAAAGTAGCAGGAGAAGGGAGCGATTTTGCCAGGACACCAGAACTACAACCCGCCCATCAACCCCGACGAGAACAACCCGAATACCCCAAAGACTGTTGAAATCACCATAATGAAAACGCCAAAGGCGATGCTCAAGAGGAAAAAGCTGCCCAATTCGTTGCTGGTGAGGAGCGAGCCTGTTTCAGGGGCCGGCGCTTGCGCCACGATGTCTTCCAGGGCGGCGTCAGCGTCAAGGGCGCGCTCTGCCGTCCAGGCCAGGTCGAAGCCTTCGGTCCGCACGCGGAGGTCGAAGTACAGCAACGTGAGCGCCGTAAGCTGCAGGGGCAAGTAAATCAGGGTTATCATCAACGTCAGCAGGGATTGAATCACACTTGAGACGATGACCGCCATTGTGGGATTTTGTGTGGCAAGGTTGGCGGTCGCTAACTGTAACACCCAATTGACGACAGTTACAGGCCCGGTGACAATCACCTGGTTGAAAACGTAAAGCAGCGCGACAAAGCCCACTACCCACCAGAATCGTCGCCGGGTCAGATCCCACCCGCGGCGGATGGCATTTCCCGGCGTTTGCCTTTCCAGGACAATGATGGCGGGAACTATCTGCATCACGATGCCGGAGAAAAAGTAAAGTATCCCTATGCCGGTGAACCAGCCGATGCAGGGGATGATGATCCAGTAAACCATCAAGGCGATACTGATCAGGCCGCCCAGCAGGAGCGCGAGCACCACCTTGGACCAGGACTTGCCGACCTTGCGGTAAGCATCGATGAACCCAAGTGGCTCGCCCAGATAGTCGCCTGCTACGGCGCGTGTCAAGGCGGCGGTGGCGAAGCCCTGCAACAGTACAAAACCGATGATGCCGAGAATGAGCGTGCCCGCTATGCCTAATCCGAGACCCGGCCCGAGGATATCCCAGAAACTTTCGGGCGTTGGGGTGTTGTAGGTGTAGGTCTCTGTAAAGGTCATTATGTCACTGGCGGTGAGCAACGAGGTCAGGAGCGTGAGCAGCGTCAGCGGGACTTGAACGACGGCGATGATGCCGATGAAGGTGAAGAAATTCCGGCGATAGAGCCGAAAAGCATGATCCAACAACTCTCCCATGCCCAAAGGTCGAAGTCTGGTCATTTGTGCTGTTGCCATT
>JAIOAS010000142.1:12121-13581 GCA_019873725.1 Chloroflexota bacterium
ATCCAGTATCGAGTCCAAAGGAGGTTTCCCATGCGTTTTGGCATCATGACCATGCAAATGAAAGAACTGATCCCTGCCGGGTTGAGTCCGCAGGAGATGCTGGGCTACATCGCCACCTTCGAGAACGCCACACTGGTGCGCAAATTGCACGCCCACGGCTTCAGCCTGGTGGAGTTGGGGGGCGATCTGACGATGTTCATGCCGCAGACATTCGCCCCGCCGGCCATCGAGCGGCTGGCGGCGCTGAAGGCCGAATTGGGGCTGGCGTACACCGTCCATCTGCCGCTGTGGTCGGTGGAACCCTCGACGCCGCTGACCCCCGTGCGCCACGGCTCGGCCCGCGCCCTCATTGACGTCGTCCGTGCGACCGTATCGCTGGAACCGGAGGTCTACGTGCTGCACGCCACCGGCGCGCTCGCTGCGGAGTTCTATCGGATGAAGCTGCCCGACCTGGGCAAGGCGCTGCTGATGCGGCAGTTCCAGGCCGGGGCGATGGAAAGCATCCACGCCATCTTGAGCGAGACCGGCATCCCCAGCCGCCAACTGGCAGTCGAGACGATCGAATTCCCGCTCGATCTCACGCTGGAGATGGCGGAGAAATTCGACCTGTCCATCTGCCTGGATGTGGGGCATGTGCTCTCCGGCTTCTCCGGCGATGTGACATTCTTCGACGCGCTGGAACTGTGCCTGCCGCGCATGGCCGAAATCCACCTGCACGATGCGCCCGTTCCGGCGTCACAGCAGGAGATCGTCTACGGCAAGGATCACAGCGTCCTGGGTACCGGCGACCTGGATATTCCGCGCTTCCTCGACCGGTTGACCGAAGCGCAGTTCAACGGTCCGATCATTTTCGAGTTGGAGATCGAAGAGGCGCTGGCGTCGTTGGACGTGATCCGTGCTGTACGGTCGGACGTTGTATAGGCAGTAGCAAAAGGCTCTTCATTTTTGCGTTAAAATGGTGTACACTATTTCTAATAGTTACGCCAGTAAGTGAGGAGACTCATAATGACAACGATACAGTTAGAATTACCTGAATCCCAGGTGCTTAAGCTCGTGCGACAATTATCACCCGCAGGAAAGCGCGCGGTGCTGTATGAACTGATCCCTGCACTGGATGAATTGGATACACTGGTTGATGAAGGCGACAAGCGCATACGCGCGTTATGTGCGGAACGTGGCGTAGAGTGGGATGCCTTGACGGAAAGCCAGCGTATGCAGTTTGTAGATACATTGTTGCATGAGAACTCAGATGCCTGAGCGCGTTGTCTTCGATACCAACATCTGGATTTCTGGACTGCTCTGGCGGGGAAAGCCATATCAATGTTTGACTCTGGCCCGCGCGAATTTGGTTCAACTTGTTTATTGCCGGGAGATGATGGCGGAGTTAGCACGCAAACTCCGCCATCCTTTTGGTTTCACCGATAATCGCGTCCAGGCTGTACTCCACCAATATCGTCGTA
>JAIOAS010000143.1 GCA_019873725.1 Chloroflexota bacterium
AAGGAGGTCTGGCGCGCCTCCGTGGAGCGTCCAGGTACGGGAGAACGCCAGAGTTTCGCCGATGTGCAAACGCTGTTCGCGTTTTTGCAGCGTGAGATGACCCGTCAGGACAATCATCACCAACCAAATAAAGGAACTTGACATACCCAAATTTTTTGTACTCCTGCTTTTTTGCGGTAAACTTAGCCGTATTCATCTTGCGTGCAGGAGTTGCCCTGTGTTGATCTATACTATCGGTCACAGCGACCACACCATACCCGCATTTGTCGAATTGCTGCGCAAGTTCGACATTGCCCTGCTCGTGGATGTGCGCAGCCAGCCGTACAGCCGTTGGACGCCGCAGTTCAACCGCGAGGATTTGGCGCACGACCTGCAAGCGGCCGGCATCGCCTACAGAAGCATGGGCGACAGCCTCGGCGGCCGGCCGACCGACCCCACGCTTTACGACCCCGGCGAAGAGCGCCCCGACTACGAGCGTATGGCGCAGACCGAGACCTACCAACGCGGCATCGCGCAGTTGCTCGATCTGGCGCGCGAGCAGCCCGTCGTCGTGATGTGCAGCGAAGGCGACTATCATCACTGCCACCGCCACAAGCTCATCGCCCAGACGTTGCTGGAGCGCGGCATCGAAGTCCAGCACATCCAGCCCGACGGGACGACCGCCGCCGGAGAGATCATCCCGCAGCAACTCTCGCTTTTTTGATTACGTTGAAAGGTTGAAACGTTCAAACGTTCAAACGTTCTAACGTTCCAACGAAAGGAGCACTATGCCCGTTTACACGATTGGCTACAAAGGAAAATCACTGGAGACGTTCATCAACCAATTGCGCGCGGCGGGGGTGGATGCGGTGATCGACATCCGGCTGCGCAACACGTCACATCTGGCGGGATACACCAAGCGCGACGATCTGGCGTTTTTGCTGCAAGAGGGGTTCGGCATTGCTTACGAGCATCACCCTGAACTCGCGCCGACGCCCGAAATCCGCGAGGCGTATATGGCGGACAGCGATTGGGCGGCTTACGAAGCGCAGTTTCTCCCGTTGCTGCGCGCGCGCCAGGCCGTAGCCGTGGGACGGGACATTCTGGCGCGCTACCACTCACCGTGCCTCCTCTGCGCCGAACCCACCGCCGATCACTGCCACCGCCGCCTCGTCGCCGAACACTGGGCTGCCCACCTGCCCGGCGTGACCGTCGTTCACCTGTAAGCGTCGGAAATTTGTACACGGATTTCACGGATGCTATGGATTTTTTTTCCTTGAAAGAATCCGTGTTAATCCGTGTACCAATTCAAAAGAATCCGTTAAAATCCGTTCAATCCGTTGACAAAAAAGAGGTATGGCAACCCAAGAACTTCTCATCCTCGCCTTGACACAGATGCGCAGCGGCATTTGCGTGGCCGGGTTCACCCGCCAGCCTGACCCGGTGACGGGCTTGCGCTGGGTGCGGCCTGTCCGCGACTTCGACACCGTGCTGCCCGGTGATATGACCGACGCAGACGGGTATGCTTTCCAATGCTGTGACGTTATCGCGCTGAACCTCGTCGCGTCGCGCCCCTGCCCGCCGCACGTCGAAGACTGGCGCGCCGACTTCGTGCGCCCGCGCCCCCGGCTGTTGCGCCGTCTGGAAGGCGACCGCCGCGCGGAATTTTTCGCGGCGCACCTCGACCGCGCGCCGGAGGACGTGCTCGTCCACCAGACGCGCTCGCTGTGCCTGGTGCAGCCGGACAAGGTGTGGGCTGAATTCTCACTCGATGCCAACTCCGGCAAATACGAGGCGCGCATGGGGTTCACGCTGCCCGGTGTCCCCGCTCATCCGCGCGCGGCCTCTCCACGTGGCGTTTCTGTGACCGATTTGCGCTGGCGCGACCTGGGGCGGGTGTGGCTTGGGGAGGGAGAACGTCGTCTTGCGCTAGGCCACGATGCGCTCTTCGAGCAGCTCGGTTGCCAATCGCTCTACCTCGTCATCGGCCTCAGCCGTCTCTGGCAGGGTGAATACTGGCCGCTCGTTGTTGGGGTACATACGGTGCCAGATTGTGAACCGAGAATCGGCGAATGAAGAATCAGCGAATGAAGAATCAGCGAATGAAGAATCAGCGAATGTAGAATGACACTGATCCAAAATCTAAAATCGAAAATCTAAAATCGGAAATTCTGCAGGAGGTCACTTATGCCTGACGCTTCCCCGTCTTTCCTAACCCAACTGGGCCTCACGCCCGCCCAGACGCCTGAACTGCGCAGCAACGACCGCAGCCGTTTGCTCAATTTCTTGCTGCGCTGGAACTACATCACCGAGTTGCACGCCTGCCTGGACGAAATCATCCCGCGTAGCAAGCCCCTTGTCTCGCTGATTGATTTGCGGGTGCAGGCGCTCCTGGCTCAAGGGCGACCTGCCGAGGCGCTGCCGTTGATGCAGGAACGGTTCACCGTCCAGCCAAAAACTTCTTTCGCCGGGCAATCGCTGCTGGCGCGGGTGCATCTGGCGTTGGGTGATATCGCTGCCGCGCACAAAATCGCCCAACAAGTGGCCCAGGCCGAACCGGACAGCCTCAGCGTGTGGAGTCTGCTCGGCGAGGTGGAACTGGCGCGCGGTGACATCGCTGCCGCGCAAACGGCTTATCGGCGCATCGGCGATCGATTTCCTGACAACCGCACCTATCTGCTCGGCATGATGGAGGTCTACCGTGCCCGCAACGACGGAGTCACGGCGACGGCTTACGCGGTGCGCGCCCTGCGCATCGCCGAGGAGACGGAGACGCCGCTCACCGTGCCGCAACTGCGTCGCCTGCTGGAGTATTTCCGCGCCAGCGACAACGTCACCCGCGCTGCCGATGTCGAGGCCGAACTCGAACGTCTCTACACCGCCGAACTGAACGCCCTGCGGGAAGCGCTCGCGCAGCGGCCCGGCGCCCCTGCCGAACGCCGTCCCGAAGCGGCTGCGCCGACTGCCCCCGCCGCCGAATTTTTGCCCACCTTCGACCAGGTTCCTGTCTCCGACGAAGAGCGCGTCAAGATTCTCGATGCTGTGGAGCGCTTGTTCGGCTTCCGCGACGTGCTGCCCGGCCAAATGGAGACCGTCGCCTGCGTGCTGCGCGGTGAGGACGTGCTCACCATTCTGCCGACCGGCGGCGGTAAATCGCTGTGCTATCAACTGCCCGCGTTTCTGGCCGAGTCCGGCCTCACGCTCGTCATCTCGCCGCTCATCGCGCTGATGAAGGATCAGGTGGACTCGCTGCCCGACGGTGTGCGCGAGCGCGCGACCACGATTAACAGCAGCCTCGACGGCGACGAGCTGCGCCGCCGTTTGGAGCAGGTCGCGGCCGGCGGCTACCGGCTGGTCTACGCCGCGCCGGAGCGCCTGCGCCAGCCGCCGTTCCTGCACACGTTGCGCCGCGCCGGGATTAATCGCCTGGTGATCGACGAGGCGCACTGTGTCAGTGTGTGGGGCCACGACTTCCGCCCGGACTACCTCTACATCGGCGCGGCGCGGGAGATGCTGGGCCGCCCACCGCTGCTCGCGCTCACCGCCACTGCTCCGCCGCGCGTCCGCCAGGACATCATCCAGCGGCTGGGCGAGATGCGCATCATTGCCGGAGATGTCACGCGGCCCAATCTGCGGTTCTCGGTCTATTACGCCGCCAACACGGACGATAAATTGCAGCATTTGCTCGCCTTCTGTAAAGGACGAAAGGGCAGCGGCATCGTCTACGCCGGGACGCGCGAGCGGTGCGAAACGCTGGCGGCGTTGTTGCGGCAGCAGGGGATGAGCGCCGCGCACTATCACGCCGGGATGGACAACCGCGCGCAGGTGCAGGACGATTTTATGGCCGGGCGCGTGGGCATCGTCGTGGCGACGGTGGCGTTCGGCATGGGGATTGATAAGCCCGACATCCGCTTTATCGTGCATTTCGTCCCGCCGAACTCGCTCGAAGCGTACTACCAGGAGGCCGGGCGCGCCGGACGCGATGGCCTGCCCGCCGAGTGCCTGCTGATGTATACCACATCCGACCGCGCCACGCTCACCCGGCGCGCGAATCAGGAGGTGCTACCGGTGGAATTTCTGCGGAGCGTCTACGCTGCCGTTAAGCGCCGCCTCAACGGCCAGACCACCGGTCCCGTGGCGGCGGCCGACCTGGAACGCGACCTCGCCACCGACGAGACGCGCGTGCGCGTTGCGCTGAGTTTGCTGGAAGAAGCCGGGATGCTGCGCCGCGGGGCGGATTTACCGCGCAGCGCGCTCGTCTTGCTGGCGCGTGCGGCGGACGCCAGCGCGCCGCCGGATTTGGTCGCGTTCTGCCATGCGGCGCGTCTCAAGCCGGGGCAATCGCTTGCCCTCAACCTGTGCGACGTAGCCCGTCAACTCTCGCTCGCGCCCGACGAGTTGGAACCGCGCCTGCTCGCCTGGGCCGACGCCGGCTGGCTCACCTATCTCCCCGCCGGGCGCGACCTCTGCCTGACGTTGCTTCCGCCCCCCGCCGACGCTGCCGCGCGTGTCGCTGCTTTGCTCGAACGCTACGCCACGATCCAGGCGCAGCGCGTGGACGAAATTTCCGCCTACGCGCAGACCGGGCGCTGCCGTCACGGGTATCTCAACGCCTACCTGGGCGGGCGGACGATCGAACGCTGCACCGCTTGTGACAATTGCGTCGGTGATGCGCCCGTCGTTGAGGCGGCCTTGCCTGATGAACGCGAACAGGCGCTCATTGTTTTGCGCGCGCTGGCCGAAAGCCGGGGGTGGGGGAAGGCGACGCTCACGCGCCTGCTGCGCGGTGACGCCAAGACGCCGGACTACGCGCGGGGCCGGGCGGGCTTCGGCAAGCTCGCCTTCCGCTCCGAGACGGCGCTCGCAGCCCTCATCGACCGGCTGGACGCGGCTGGCTTCTTGCAAGGTCGCACGCTCGATCACGGTGGTGTGGTGTTGGAGATCACCCCCGCCGGACGGAAAGCGCTGCAAGACCCGGCAACGTTGGACGTCGTACTGTCGCCGCCAGCGCCGAAGGTGAGGGTGCAGCCTACGCTCACCGGCGAGGTCATCGCCGCGCCGGAGCCGGATGCCGCGCTGCTCAAGAAGCTGACCGCGTGGCGGCTGGCGTTGGCGAAGGAGAAAAAAGTCCCGCTCTACGTCATCTTCAACAACCAGACGCTCGAAGAAATCGCCCGCCAAAAGCCCACAACGCCGGAAACCCTGGAGAAAATCAAAGGCATTGGCCCCTCCAAACTGGCGCACTATGGCGAAACTGTAGTAGAATTGGTCAAAGCTCATCTGGAGGATCACGCATGACAAAT
The DNA here is from genome assembly GCA_019873725.1 of Chloroflexota bacterium. Taxonomy (GTDB): domain Bacteria; phylum Chloroflexota; class Anaerolineae; order B4-G1; family SLSP01; genus DSWT01. The sequence goes on from JAIOAS010000143.1 coordinate 5,283, forward strand.
ACGCAGGATGTGCCTTTTGGCGCGCATACGCCAGCGACCATTATTCAACTTTTCGCCAACGCCTTTCATATAGCGCCGGAAAACAATCTGTTATGGCTGAAGGGTATTTATCAGGATCGTAAAAAAGGTTCTTACCAGGGTTACTACTATGACCGCCTACAAGACGTGCAGGCCAACCAGATCATCACGATCCGTGTGCCTGAACGTATCAAACATATGCTAACCGCCGGTCAACAATATGTGTTCAAAGGCTCACTGTATACGACTTCACGTCCTGATGGTGTGCTCGAACCCGTTTTCCTTGTTGCTGAGTTGGTCACGACAGTGGCATTGCCGCCAGATATCTTGAATGCAGATAGTTTGATGACGCGCAAACGGGAACAAGGCGTCAAGGATGTGGATGCGTTGCTTTTGGGGAAATTGCGCCAGGGACAGACGCCGCGCCTGGCGTTGATTTATGGCGTGACCAGCATCGTCAAAGAGGATGTTATGACGGCGCTAGGGCAGGCGCAGCGCCGCTATCAGATTGACGAGACGCGGATTGATATTTTGCGTGAGGATGAAATCCGTGCGGCTTTGTTCAATCTGGATGGCGCCGGATATGATGTCATCGGTCTGGTACGGGGCGGCGGGCGTGGACAGGAACTCTTCGATCACCCCTCTGTTGCGCGGATCGCTGTTGAATTACGTACCCCGTTGATCACCGCAATGGGTCATGCCCAGGAGGTGAGCCTGCTTGAGCGTTTGGCCGACAAATATCTCCCGACGCCGACCGCGCTGGGGACATATCTGGCGCAACTTGTTGACAGTGTCAGCGCGCCTGTCGGTTCGAAAACGGTTGCTGGTGTCCCTGACAGAGCATCCGTCGAGCGTCAATTGGCCTGGATGCGCTTTTTGTTGCTGGCGATGGCGGCGCTGATTGTGATTCTGCTCTTAACGCGCTGATTTGCCAAACACAGATTTTACAATTCGACGGGAGGACATACGATGAAAAAAGTAGCCCTGATTACCGGCGCGGGACGCGGGATCGGCCTGGGGATTGCGCTGGCGCTGGCTTCGGATCCCATTGCGCCGTGCGATATTGCGGTGATGGACATCCACCCGGATGAGGTCGTCATCCCGGCGCTCAACGAACTGCGCGAGCAGGGCGCGGAGGTGCTGTACTGTCGCGCCGACGTCACCGACCGCGAGGCACGCCAGCGCACGCTCGATGAAATCAGGGAACGCTTCGGACGGCTCAACGTGCTGGTGAACAACGCCGGCGTCGCGCCGAAAGTGCGCGCCGACATCCTCGAAGCTACCGAGGAGAGCTACGATTGGGTCATGAACATCAATCTCAAGGGGCCATACTTCCTCACGCAGGCCGTCGCCAACTGGATGATCGCACAGCGCAACGCCGACTCTGCCTTTGAAGGCTGCATCATTAACATCTCGTCCGTCTCCGCGACGGTGGCCTCACCGAGCCGGGGCGAGTACTGCATCTCGAAGGCCGGCGTCAGCATGGCGACCAGGCTCTGGGCGGCGCGCCTGGGCGAGTTCGATATCCCCGTCTACGAAGTGCGGCCCGGCGTCATCAAGACCGACATGACGGCGACGGTGCAGGCGAAATACGACAAGCTCATCGCCGAAGGACTGATGGTGCAGGCGCGCTGGGGCTATCCTGACGACATCGGCAAGGCCGTGGCAGCCCTGGCGCGTGGCGACTTCGCGTATTCAACCGGGCAGGTCATCATGGTCGATGGCGGGATGACGTTGCAGCGGCTGTAAGTGTGTGGCAAAACCATAACACAGCGTCAGGGATGAAAATCTCAACCGCGAATCGCGCGAATCTTCGCTAATTTTTTGAGATTCTGTGCTGGTCAACGAGAGTTTGAACTTGCTGGACGGCTTTTTTTACCGCAGAGTTCGCTGAGAGCGCGGAGAAATTCTATAAATCTCTGCGAGCTTTGCGCTCTCTGCGGTGCAATATGTCTTTGACCACTACAAATTTTTCGAGATTCGCGTAGATTAGCGAGATTAGCGGTTCGTTTTGAGAGGAAGGCTATGCAAAAAATGACTTATGCCCTGGAAGCCGGCGGTCCTAAGCGCCTGGAAGTGTCCTGGAACGCGATGTGGAAGGACTTTACGGTCAAGGTGGATGACCGGGTTGTAGGCCGGGCATCGGGACCGAAAGAACTCAGGGAAGGCAAGCAGTTCCGGCTGAAAGATGGCTCCACATTGAACATCAGGCTGCGGAACAAACTGTCCGGCGTGGAACTGGAAATCCTGCGCGACGGGCAACCGCTGCCCGGTACGTCCGCCGACCCCACGACCCGGCTGAAAAACGCCTATGGGATTGTGTTTTTCATCTCGGTCCTGAACACCGTCTTGGGTATGGCGTCTGTTTTGTTCCCGGCCTCGTTTTGGCAAACGGTTGGCATCGGCGTTCCTTCGATTGTCTTCGGTCTGGTTTTTCTGATCCTGGGGTTGTTGGTGAAGCGAAAATCGCAAGTCGCATTGTGGATCGCTATCGCCGTTTTTGCTTTGGATGGCATCCTGGGCTTTGTCTTTATGATGATGGAAGGCGTGACGCCTAGCGCCGGAGGCATACTGGCGCGTATTCTTTTGATCATTCCAATGATTCAGGGGATTCCGGCTATCCGTGCGCTGAAGTTGCATGTGAAAACGATACGATAGCTCAATTGCAGGGTCTTATCATTCTTGCTCCGAGGGGAACGCCAGTTCCCCGTTTTAAGCTCATAAGACGCGGATCTGGCGATCCGCTTGAAGCAAAAATAGGGAAGGGAACTGTGACGAGAATGATAAAGCCCTGAGTCGATTGTGACTCCGATTGGAAATTTAGTACAGGATTTTACAGATTGGACAATTTTTTGATTTTTTATCCGTGGCATCCGTGTTGATCCGTGTACTAAAAGATTAGTGCTGCATCACAGGTCGAATCAAGGAGAATTTTCTATGCGTGCTGTACTTTATACCGCTTTTGCCGAACCACCAACCATTCAAACCGTTCCCGATCCCACCCCTGTACCGGATGGCGTCGTCGTGCGCGTGGAAGCGAACGGCATCTGCCGCAGCGACTGGCACGGCTGGATGGGGCACGATCCCGACATCCGTTTGCCGCATGTCCCCGGTCACGAGCTGGCGGGCGTGGTGGAGGCCGTCGGCGCGGAGGTGCGCCGCTGGAAACCCGGCGACCGCGTCACCGTGCCATTCGCCGTGGGCTGTGGGCGCTGCCCGCAGTGCCTCTCCGGCAACCAGCACATCTGCGATGATTACTTCCAGCCGGGCTTCACCGCCTGGGGATCGTTCGCGCAGTATGTGGCGATTCCGCACGCGGACGTGAACCTGGTGCGCCTGCCCGACACGCTGGACTTCGTTGCGGCGGCGAGCCTGGGCTGCCGGTTCATCACGTCGTTCCGCGCGGTGGTGGTGCAGGGACGGACCGCGCCCGGCGAGTGGGTCGTCGTCCACGGCTGCGGCGGGGTGGGGCTTTCGGCGGTGATGATCGCACACGCGATGGGCGCGCGCGTCATCGGCGTGGACATCAAGGATGAGACGCTGGCCTTCGCGCAGAGCATCGGCGCGGAGCACGTCATCAATGCGCGCGCGGAACCGCACCTGATCGAGCGCATCCGCGATCTGACCGGCGGCGGGGCGCACGTCTCGCTGGACGCGCTCGGCAGCGCGACAACGTGCCGCAATTCGGTGTTGAGCCTGCGCAAACGCGGTCGCCACGTCCAGGTGGGGCTGATGGTGGCCGATTACAAGGACGCGCTCATCCCGATGAACCTGGTCATCGCCTGGGAACTGGAACTGCTCGGCAGCCACGGGATGCAGGCGCACGCCTATCCCGCGATGCTGGATATGATTCTGACGGGCAAGCTTGATCCGAAGAAGCTTATTCGCAAGACGGTGACGCTGGAAGAATCGATTGATGAGTTAATGGCGATGGGGCAATTCGCGCAAATCGGCGTGTCGGTGATCGATCGGTTTTGAGATTGGATATCGATCAGCAGATTAAGCAGATTTAGCAGATTTCTCTGATAGCAAAAAATCTGCTTAATCTGCTGACAGAAAACAACCCGGAAAGGACAGAACGATGCAAGAAGAGGTTGTAACGATTGCGGAGAAAACGATTCCCCTCACCCGCGTTCACACCCTCGTCATCGGGAGTGGGGCGGCGGGATTGAACGCGGCGGTGCAACTGCGCGCCAACGGCGTGGACGACGTGCTCATCATCAGCGAGGGACTGGACAAGGGGACGTCAATCAATACCGGCAGCGACAAGCAGACGTACTACAAGCTTTCGCTGTGCGGCGCGGAGGCGGACGCGCCGGAGGTGCTGGCGGAAACGTACTTCGCCGGCGGCAGTATGCACGGCGATCTGGCGCTCGTCGAGGCGAGTCTATCGGCACGGGCGTTCATCCATTTGGTGAACCTGGGCGTGCCGTTCCCCCGCGACGCTTACGGGCAGTTCGTCGGCTACAAGACGGACCACGATCCACGCCAGCGTGCCACGTCCATTGGACCGTATACCTCGCGGGAGATGTGCCGCGCGTTGATCCGGCGCGTGCGCGAGTTGGGCATCCCCGTGCGCGAAGGGCGCAACGTGGTGCAACTGTTGACACTTGACGAAGACCTGTCAGGTTTCGGAAAACCTGACAGGTCTAAACGGGTTATTGGCGCGCTCGCGCTCGACGCCGGTGAAAACCTGGAAGCCTATCTGGCGGAAAACGTCATCTTCGCCGTGGGCGGGCCGGGCGGCCTGTACAAAACCAGCGTGTATCCCGACGTCCACACCGGCGCGATTGGCCTGGCGCTGCTGGCGGGCGCCAAGGCACAGAGCTTGCCGGAGTCGCAGTACGGCCTGGCATCCATCAAATTCCGCTGGAATGTCTCCGGCACGTACATGCAGGTGATTCCGCGCTTTATCAGTACGGAGGCGGACGGTGTGAGTGACCCGCGCGAGTTCATGGCGGAATACTTCGATTCCGTAGGCGAGATGAATTCGATGGTGTTCCTCAAGGGCTACCAGTGGCCCTTTGACGCGCGCAAGGTCAGCGGTGGCTCTTCGATTGTGGACATTCTCGTCTACATCGAGACGGTGCTCAGGGGGCGGCGCGTTTTCCTCGACTTCCGCGAGAATCCGGCGGGCTTCAGTTTCGAGGCGCTCAGCGATGAGGCGCGCACCTATCTCACGCGCTCCGAGGCGCTGCTGGAGACGCCGATTGCGCGTTTGCAGAAGATGAACCCCGGCGCGATTCAACTGTATCTCGATCACGGTATTGACATCACGCAAGAGCCGCTGGAAATCGCCGTGTGCGCGCAGCACAACAACGGTGGGCTGGCGGGCAACCTGTGGTGGGAGTCGGTCAACGTCAAGCACTTGTTCCCGATCGGCGAGGTTAACGGCTCGCACGGCATTTACCGGCCCGGCGGATCGGCGCTCAACGCCGGGCAGGTGGGCGGGTTCCGCGCAGCGGAGTACATCGCCAATCGCTATTCGGTGTGGACGCTGGACGATGCTGCTGCGTTGCCTGTCATCGAGCAGGCGGTGGGGAATTTGTTGGCGTCGCTATCTGCCACGGGACCGGCGCTGGACTGGCAGGCGGAACGGTTAGAATTCCAGTCGCGGATGAGCCGGGCGGGGGCGCACATCCGCTCGGTCGCAGAGCTGCGCAAAGCCGTCCCCGAAGCGTGGGCGCAGTACCGGCGTGTCGCCCAGGGCATCGATCCCACTAATATCACCGAGTCGCTGCGCAACCGGCAATTATGCTTTGCGCACGCCGTCTACCTGCGGGCGCTGCTGTTCGCGTTGGAAAGCGGCGTGGGCAGTCGCGGCTCATCCATTGTTGTGGACCCAGACGGCATCGCTATTCACGAAAAACTTGGCGATGCGTGGCGCATCGTCCCTGAGGACGAAGCCTACCGCGAGTGTGTGCTGGAGACAGTCGCCACGCCCGATGGTACGGTCACAAGCCGGTGGGTTCTGCGTCGCCCGTTGCCCAAACCTGATGCGTGGTTCGAGACGGCGTGGGCGAAATTCCGCAACGGGGAGATCTATTCACACCAGGCATGAATTGCTAGAAGGCGGCAATCGACCTGTGGTTGCCACCTTTTCATTTCCGGGGGAGGTACCAACATGGGTATTCTGGAATCGTTTAAGCTGGATGGCAAAGTTGCGCTTGTCACCGGCGTCGGGCGGGGGTTGGGCCAGGCGATGGCCGTGGGCCTGGCTGAGGCCGGTGCAGATATTGCCGGATTTTATGTCACCTCTTTTGAGGAAACGCAAGCGAAGGTGCAAGCCCTGGGACGCCGATTCCTGCCCGTACCATGCAACCTGTGCGACGCGACAGTAACAGAGCTGTATGAAAAGGTCGGGCAGGTGGTCCAGGCGTTGGGACGGCTGGATATCCTGGTGAACAACGCGGGCATTATCCGCCGCGCGCCGGCTCTGGAGTTCAGCGAAGCCTACTGGGACGATGTGATCCAGATTAATCTGAAAGCGGTCTTTTTCCTTTCACAGGCCGCGGCCAGGGTGATGGCCCAACAGAGAAGCGGGAAGATTATCAACATTGCCTCCATGCTTTCATTTCAAGGCGGCATTCTGGTGCCGTCGTACACTGCCGCCAAGAGCGGCGTGGCGGGCTTGACCCATGCGCTGGCTAACGAGTGGGCGAGTAAAGGCATCAATGTGAATGCGATCGCGCCTGGCTACATGGCGACCGACAACACGGCCCCTTTGCGTGCTGACGAACAACGCAACCAATCCATTCTGGCACGCATCCCCGCAGGTCGCTGGGGTGTTCCCGATGATCTGAAAGGCGTGGTTGTGTTTTTGGCCTCGGCGGCGTCGGATTATATGCATGGATCGGTGGTCCCGATCGACGGCGGCTGGTTGAGCCGTTAGCGGAAACGGCGCTGCAACTTATTCCGGTCTGATCGTAAAGCAGGCTCGCTAATACCGAGCCTGCTTTTCATAGGGCGGCCTGCAGCGCAGCGTTCCTCTTTTCTATTCGTGAAAACCGGTGTAGACTTGTGGCGATGTTTTAGGGAGGTGTCGCATTATGAAAATTCTCGTTACCGGTGGAACGGGCGGCATTGGACGCCCGACGGTACAATGGCTGTTGGATCGCGGGCACGAAGTGCGCGTGTTGGATTTGCGGATCGATGCTCCGCTCCCCGGTGCGGACTACCGCGCGGGCGACATCACCGACTTCGCCGGTCTGCGCGCGCACGTGACGGGAATGGAAGGCGTGCTGCATCTGGCAGCCTACCCCCATCCGAGCATGGCGACGGGCGAGGAGATGTTCCGTGTCAACGTGGGTGGGACGTTTAACGTATTCCAGGCGGCAGTCGAAGCCGGCATCCGGCGCGTGGTGTGCGCCAGCTCGATCAACGCCCTCGGCTACAACTTCGGCGTCAAATTCCCGGCGGGGCAACTGCACTATTTCCCCATTGACGAAGACCACCCGCTTTTCACGACCGATCCTTATTCTTTCTCCAAGCAGATGATCGAGGAGGTCGGCGCGTACTTCTGGCGGCGCGCGGGCGTGAGCAGTGTCTTCCTGCGCTTTCCGGCGGTGTACGACTTACACGCGCCGGGGCCTTCGATTTTGCGGGCTTTTGTGGAGGCGTGCCACGCGCAAACCGCCGAATTGCTGGCGTTGCCGGAGCCTGAACGTACCGGGCGCGTGCGCGGCATCGTCGCGGATTTCGAGCGGCGCGCCGCTTCCCGCGAATGGGAAACGCAATTCGATCTGACCTTCCCCGACGGCACGGTGATGTTCGGGCGCAGCAACTTCTGGACCAGCCTCGACGTGCGCGACGCGGCGCAGGCTGCCGAGAAGGCGCTGCTGGCGGATTACGAGGGCAGTCATCCCGTCTACGTCACCGCCGCGCGCAACTTCGTCGGCTTCCCCTCGGAGGAACTGGCGCGGGTCTTCTTCCCGGAGGTGACGATGCGCAAGAAACCGCTTGACGGTGAGGAGACGCTGGTGAGTATAGAGAAAGTTCGAGCCTTGATCGGATTTGAACCGCAGTATCCGTTTGAGAGTTAGACTCACCACGGTATTTCGCAGTTTATTGAGGAGGTTAAGACATGCTGAAACTCTCATTCACGACCCTCGGCTGTCCCAATTGGACGTTGCGCCAGATTGCGGAGAATGCGGCCAGTATGGGCTACGACGCTGTGGACTTTCGCGGGTTGCAG
>JAIOAS010000144.1 GCA_019873725.1 Chloroflexota bacterium
ATTTTTTCAGTATCCATAGGGTAACCCTCCACGCAAAAGTGGGGTTAGTGTGCCCAAAAACACCGATTTGTCAATCTGTGGCCGCCAACCACGCTTAAGTGGAGAGCTACCAGGCCGCCGAGGACGCTGAGAAACTATAGATTTTCTGCGCTCTCTGCGTCCTCGGCGGTAAAATTCAGGCGACTTGCGTAAGTCCTGAGCAAATAATGCCCTGCGATAGCCGTAGTTTTCCCATAACGGCCCTGGCTTACCCTCGGCTTCTATACCGCTTTCCCACCCCTCATACGTTGTCATCGTGCTTTATACCTCCTGCGATGAGTTGCGAAAGGCGAAATGCGAAGTGCGCCATTCGCCATTCGCCATTCGTTATTCGTTATCCGCCCTATCGAAAAACTACTGCCTGATACTCCGGCGTCCCTTCCCGCAGACAACGCGCCACTTCCCGCGCTTGCAGCTCGATGAAGCGCCACAGCGGCAACATCTCCCCGGTGCGCGGATGCTGGATGGCCCGGCCCATGCGCTCCTCGTAAGCGGCAACGTAGCGTTTGACGGCGTCGCGTTCCATCACCAACGCGCGCTCCCCCGCCGCCTCGTCACCGGGGCGAAAATCCTCTGGGTGGATCATATCGTGGTGACAGACGTGCAGGACCAACCCCTCGATCAGCGGGCGGAACTCTTCCACCAAATCCAGCGCCAGCGAGGGCCGGTTGTACACGTCCTTGTGCAGAAACCCCACGTAAGGGTCCAGGCCCACCGTCTGCGCGGCGCTCTCCGCTGCCCGCGTCAGCAACGTGTAGCCGAACGAAAGCAGCACGTTGATCGGATCGCGCGGCGGGCGGCGGTTGCGGTTGTCGAACTGCCACACGGGATCGAACAGCAGTCGATAGCCGTCGAAGTAGCGCGCCGTGGCGCTGCCTTCCACACCCAACAGCGCGTTGAGCGTCTGCGTGCGCGCGGCCCGCGCCTCGTAATCGTCCAGCGCCGCCAACGTTGCTTCCAGCTCCGAGTGCCCGACGCGCTTCTGGCGTTGCAGCAACACCCGCTGATTGCGGATTTTGCCGCTCACCATGCGTTGCGCCAGCGCCAGGGTGAACGCCGCCTCGTTTTGCCGCTGGTACTGCGCCCGTCGCAGCGCAATATGCGGCGTCAGCTCCCCCTGGATGCGCCCATAGTACTGGCCGTCCATGCTCAGGAAGACCAGATCGATGCCGTCCTGCATCAGCCGCTTGAGCGCGGGGGTGGTGATCCCCACATTGCCGAGGATCACCACCTGCTCCACGTGACCGAGCGGAAATTCGGCAATCACCTGTTCCTTGCCGTGCTCATCGCTTTTGCGGACTTCCAAACGGCGATAGTCCACGCCCAACTTTGCGCCTTGTTCGGTGATGTACACTGCAGCCATAGGTCAACCTCCAATGGCGAATGGTGAATGGCGAATGGTGAGTTGCCCCCCTGTCTACCGTCTACCGTTTACTGTCTACTGTCTACTTCATTATTGCCCCCTGAGGGGGATGTTAAGGTGCATCACACCCCCTAGCGCCGTGTGCGCGCCGCCTGCCGGATAGCCTGCAGGTCGATGATCTCGGCGACTTCGTAACGCGGCGGGAGCGCGCCCGGCGTCGGCTTGAGCCGCACGATGGGCGGGAAGTAACCGCAGCGCCCGTGCAGCTCGGCCAGCAGCGCGGCGGCGGCGAAGTTCAGCGCGGGCGGCACCACCAGCAGCGCCTCCGTCTGCCACTGCGCCGGCGTCAGACCGGCGGCGTCGGCCAGCGCCGGCGCGTGCTCGGCGAAGGGCGTGTCGAGATCGAGCTGCGTGGGAATGTCGCGCACCCCGGTCACAGGCGCGCCGGTAAGCGCCTCGATCTGCGCGAGGTGAGCGGGGGTGAGGGGGTGGGAGTAGTTCAGGATGAGCATCGTTCTATCTCCAATCATTTGCGATTTCGAGTATAATTAAAGTAAACTCAGTAGATCCAAAAATGCTCCACGGGGATCGTCAGATCCCCGTTCTGGTCTGGAGCTGGCGATCCAGACCAAGCAAAATTGGATCTACTGAAACTGTCCTTTCTGGAGGTGCACATGACGATTTCCGTCAGCGTTAACCAGGCGAATCATCATCTCGCCGAATGGGTTCACCGTGTCACCACCGAAGGTGAAGCGGTGCTGCTGACCGTTGGCGAACGCCCCCAGGCCGTCTTGATCGGTCTGCACGATTGGCAGATACTGCAACGCGCACAGGCCAATCGCGCCGCGCGGTTAGCCGCGTTGGAACAGGCGCAGGCGTTTAGTGAGCAATTGCGCGCCACCCAGCCTATCGACGACATCGACGCTGTTACCCTCCTCCACACCATGCGCGAGGCGCGCGATGCAGAACTTCAGGGTTTGTATTGACGCCAATCTCGCGCTCAAACTCGTTTTGGCCGAAGACGATAGCCCTCGCGCGCAGGCTTTGTGGCGACGCTGGATTGAGACCGAGACGTTGATCGTCGCCCCGCCGTTGCTGGCCTACGAAGTGACCTCTGTGCTGCGCGGCAAAGTGCATCGCGGTTTGCTCACCGCCGCAGCCGGGGATAAAGCCTTCGCCTTGATCCACGCGCAAGGTATCGAGTATCTCGCGCCGCCCGCTTTGCATCGCCGCGCCTGGGAACTCGCCAAGCGTTTTCAGCGCCCCAACGCCTACGACGCGCACTACCTGGCGCTGGCCGAACTGCTGGCCTGCCCGTTCTGGACCGCCGATGAGCGGTTGTATAACACTGTCAAAGAGCAGCTAGCTTGGGTGCGGTGGTTGGGAGAAGAAATCGCGTAGAAGCGGAGAGCATAAGGCGATTTCTTCTCGTTCCATGCGGGCAGCGCCAGGAGCAAGCCCTCCGTCTGCCACTGCGCCGGCGTCAGACCGGCGGCGTCGGCCAGCGCCGGCGCGTGCTCGGCGAAGGGCGTGTTGAGATCGAGCTGCGTGGGAATGTCGCGCACCCCGGTCACAGGCGCGCCGGTAAGCGCCTCGATCTGCGCGAGGTGAGCGGGGGTGAGGGGGTGGGAGAAGTTGAGAAGGATCATTTCCATACCTCGTTCCATTGAGGGAACTGTGGCGCATCCAGACGCACTTTTAAGGTTTGCAGGCCGACCTGGACAAACTCACCGGTGATCTGGTACATCTCTTGCCAACGATCGTGCACAACAGGAGTTTCTCCGTGCGCCAGAATGGACTCGTTGCGATACGTCAAAGCCTGTAACAACCGGTTACTGTAATTCTGATAAACGCTTCCCAACGGATCATTCAGTTCCGCCAACAACTCATAATCTTGCCGTAGTCCCAACTTAATTTTACCTTTTTCACCGGCTTCACGCCATGCTTCATACTTGGAGCGCAAAGACTCCGGCAACAAGCCTGCATCCAGATCATCGCTCTTTAGCGCCGGATCCCGCTGCGCTAAACGGATTTGCGATAGCATTTCGAGAGCGCGATATAACCTGGCAACAGCATCATCATAACGCCCACGTGCGGCGCGGCGTTCGGCATTGCGCAGTAGATCTAGAACCGGTGCATAACCTGGAGCGCGCCCGGTAAGCTGTTTGAGGAAACACCACTGCGGAACAACCCGAGATCGATAAGGTTCCATGAGCACAGTGGCCTGAGCGTGGTCAAAACGATCCCAGGCATCGAAAGCGCGCGATAACGTTACCCGCTCGCCGATTTCGCGCTGCAATTCAGGAGGCAACGGGACTGCGCGCAGTGTGCTTTGCAAAATCTCGGCCGCTGAAGCATAGGCATATTTATCAAATAACCGTTGTGCCTCGGCCATTTGCTGACGGGCGCGAACTTCGCCCACATTCACCAGCGCGGCCATTTCTGTGCCATTGCGCACCTTGACCAGATCGGCGCGCGTTCCCTTGACTAAGGATAGTTCATAGCCGGACTCTAACGCTGCCAGAGTCAAAGCCGCCGTCATGGTTTTCGTACCGCCGGTATAGTCGGCTAGAAAACGCCCGTTCGCGTGAGCGCCCTTCAATCTTGACAGAGCCGCGCGTATCTGCGCATAGCAACCGGATAAATCATCCGGTTCTGACAATTCCAGAATTTCATACTGCCCTTCGGTCAAGCCTGTTTGTACCAGGATGTTGGCCCCTTTAGGATTACCTAATGGCACATCCGAGTTGCACTCTGGACATTTGATCTTACGAGGATCGCCGCACGGATTCCCAGGGCCATCCACTGTTTTGCGACTTCCCTTATCACCGCCGCTCACGATAAAACAAACAAAATCCGGTTGATAGTCGTGGATTGCTGTAATCACCGGTGCGCATGAGCCACCGACGGTTAATGCTAACACGGTTGACATCGTTACCTCCAGCAGGTTCTGATTTTCGTTACATAGAACTCCGTGTTCCCTGTGTCTCCGTGGTAAAAATCTTGGTTTTTTCAGCAGACTCAGCAGACCCAAAAATGCTCCAAGGGGATCGTCAGATCCCCGTTCTGGTCTGGATCTGGCGATCCAGACCAAGCAAAATTGGATCTACTGAGACTCTGCTATGGATTGTCGTTGACAGCGTGCTCCCCAAAGCGGCGCAGACGCAGCGCGCCGTCCTCGGCGGTGCAGGTGACACGCTCTCCTTGCGATATGCGGAAGTGGCCGATTGGCCGTCCCGTATCGCTGGTGCGATTGACAAGCAAATCGTATTGAAGCCCACCGTGCCGCTTCAGCGCCGCCATGTCCCCTTGGGAGCTTTCCAACAGGCTGGATACTTCCGCTAACACGTTCTGAAGTCTGGCCCGCTGTTGAGCGGAAGCCTTTCTGAAGTCGCTGCGGAACGAATCCCTATATTGCAGACGCGGGAAGGGCAACAGTTCCTCATTTAACAACTCGTCCCGCACGCGATTCCAGACCAGCAGGCCCCAGTCGGATAGCGTAGCTGCGTCGCCGTCTACATCCAGCAATCCCTCCGGCACGTCCTGCACCCGCTCCCGTGAGAAAATGTGCCCCTGCGCCATCATCGCCAACTCGACGCGGTGCGCGCGCAAAGCCTGCACGTCTATCTGGATCGGCAAGCGCGGGATGGTCAACAGGCTATCCGACGATTCGAAGATGTAGACGATGTCATCGGCGTAGAACATGCCGATAATGGACAGGTATCCCTGCAAGCCTTTGAATCCGGCGGTCAGGTTGAATATCACGCGATAACCCCGTTCGCGGAATCCCGGCAGGGTGGTTTCGCACCAATTGATGAGCTTTTTGATGCCCTCGGAGAACTGGGACTTGTCGCCGGTGTTCAACCGCTCCGGCGCATACACATCGGTGATTAGCCCCTGTTCGGCCATATAGTCCCGCAATACCTGCGCCGTCCGCATGCCCAGTACGGTATCCGTCGCAATCAGGTAGTGCATATCGCCGCGCCCGCGCGCCAGTTGCTCCGCATAGATGCCATACACGCCGTTCAGTTCGGCGCTGAGACGGCGGTTGGCGCGCACGTCGTGCTGGCGCAGCGCCGCCGCGGCCTTTGCGGCCAGGCGCTCGATCTGGGACTGCACATCGTCCGGCAACGCCCGCTCATTCGCCAGTTCGTTGAGCCGCTTCCGCCATTCCGGCTCGGCCTGGTTCAGGAGCAGGCTGATACCAACTGTTGAAAGGATAAGACGCTGCATAGATCGCTCCTCAGTCGAGATATTGAGCGGTAAACTCGGCGACGGTAAGCACGCGCAAGCCGGGAATCCGGAACGCTGGGCCTTTGTCCTCGGTGACGAGCGTCCAATTCTCTTCCAGCGCGCATGCGGCGATCAGCAGGTCGAACTTGTGCTGGTTCCACAGCGCAGTCTTGCGTAGATGTTGAAATGGGTCGGTCAGTTGCCGCCACAAGACGCCCAATCGCCGGGCATGGGCGATTTCCAGGAGCGCAATCTGCGCGCCCAGGGCCTCGCATACATTGTCCACCGGATTTTTGGGATAGATCATCTGCTCCGCATAGACGATCACCGGCACGTACACCCGTAGCTCCCCACGTGCAACGGACTGGTAAACAGCCAGGCTGTGATGTTGAAAAAGAGGCTGAAGCGCGTTGCTATCCAGGGCTATCGTTATCGGCTGTGGCATCGTATTCCTCCCGCGGTTCCATCAAGGCTAACACTTCGGACTTGGTGCGGATGCACCAGCGTCCATCCTCCGCTTTGTAGAAGAAAACCGGTTCGCGGTGGCGCAGGCCCAAATCATCTATCACCCGCTGCGGTATCTTGACCTGTTGCCGCGAGTTGAGGTACGGCCCCAGGTCCTCGTCACTTTCCTCGGCGGGTTTCACCACCGGAGCGCGCGCCACCCGCGTAGCGCCGTTTTGATACGTGACGTCCCAGTAATCCGGTTCGCAATCGAACTCCGATGAATGAGACGTGATGAAAATCTGGTCCAACCCGCCCGGCCCGGCCTGCACCAGGTCGCGGAAGACGGCCATCAGGCGCGCCTGCCAGTCAGGGCTGAGGTTCATCTCCGGCTCTTCGATGCCGACACTGCGGGCGGGGTTGAAGAGCATCTGGCCGAGGAGGAGGATGATTTGTTGGACGCCGGAGCCGAGCGCCTCTACCGGGAAATCGCCTTCGGGTCGCAAAAAACGCGCGATGACCTCCGGCGCGTAGCGCAAAGGGTCATCAGAAGAGCGGAGAGTCGTTGGGCGCGTCCTGATCGCCGCATCCAACTGCCCCACGCCAAACTGTTTGTCCAACAATTCACGCAACTCGAAGAATCGCTCGCGCTGGCTCAGATCGTCGCCCGCAAAGGCGCGGAACAGACGGCGTTTGAGGTTCTGCGGGGTAACCACGTCTGCGACGGATTCGGCAGCGATGGTCTCCGCCAGGACTTCGGGCTGGAAATGTCGGTCGGCGGAGAGGAGCGCGAAGCGGCTGCTTTCCACCAACCGGCGCTGCGTCTCGTCGTCCGGCGCTTCCTCTGGCCAGGTCAGCGTGACGGTGGCATCTTGCAGGCGCAAGGTGAAAGTCAGCGCCGGCTCATCGCGGGCGATCCGCGCTCTGGCCGTCCACTCGATCTCGCGGCGGGGCAGATTTTGGCGACGAAACACCGTGTCGAAAGAATAAGGTGATAGCACTCGTTCACTGACCGTCCAGCCCTCCTCGCCGGAAAAGATCAACTCTGGCAACAGACGGCACAACAAGTCAATGGATTCGAGGATGTTAGATTTGCCCACGTCGTTCAGCCCGTGAAAGACGTTGATCGCGGCCAGATCGCCCAATTCCACATCGGCCAGGCTTTTGAACCCCTGCACATGCAAGTATTCGATGAACATATTCCCCTCCCGATTGAGATCTGCCAGGCTGTCCTGGCAGTATTATACCACGCGCACCCGCAGCCAGCCCATTGGCAAGGCCGGGTTGTTGCCGACCCAGGCCAGGTGACGCGCCTTGGGGAAAGGTTGGCCGCGCGTGTAGCCGCGACTCTGCCGGCCGCCGCCGCGATCCAGGTTGAAATCGTGGACAATGCGCTCCAGCAGTGGGTCGTCGTCCGAGAGGCCGCCCAGGACAGTCTTGGCCCGCCAGCCGGTGGCAAAGCCCACCTGGATGAGGAACTCGTCCTTCGGCCAGGTATCGCTGTTGGCCTCTTCAAAGAGCTTGCCGTAGAACGTGGCGGCGGCGGTGTCCTTGCGATTGGCATGGTATTGCCACTCGTGCTGCAAGCGCCGCACGGCGATGAATTGGGCCGCCTTGACAATGCGGCGGGTATATTGCGCCAGCGTATCCGACCATTCCAGCCCGCGTTTCCCACGTTGTTCAAGCAACCAGGTATCAATGCGCAGAGCCGCTGTCAGCCGCGCGCCACGCGGAATGGCCTCCACGTCAATGTTGAGTTTAGGCACCATCTGCACCCGTTGCAGGGTCAACGCAGCAGTGGAGAGCGGGGCACTATCGCTCAGGTGGATTGCCCGCAGCACGTCACGGTTGGGGTCGCGCCCAAACTGTTCCTGTTCCAGGCGCTTTGCAGCCTCTTTCGCTTCACTTGCCTTACCCGATGGCCCAAAATCGCCGCGTTGGAACGTGCGCTTGCCGGTCAACGCACGCAAGAGCGCCGTGCGTAATGCGCCCTTGAGACTGCTGCCGGGGATGTAGGGTCGCCCGTGTGCGTCGCGGATGCACTCGCGGATCTCTTTCAGCGCCGGCGCGCCGCGCAGCGTGTAGCGGAAGTACTCCGGATGAGCGGCAAAGTCGCCCGGCTCCAGCAAGTTTGCCAGCGGCTGATTGAGGAAAATCCGCTGCTGCGCCGGATCGTCGGGCCACTTGTCGTTCAGGATGACGTCTTCGTTCAGCCGGTAGGTCAGATTGTTACGTACCTCGAAATCGAAGCCCTGCTTGAGTGTCACACCGCTCCCGATATGCAACGGTGTGAGCACCTCGATCTCCAGGCGATAGTTGATCCCCAAAGTCTCAGGCATTGTCCACCTCCTCCGGCAGCGCGGCGGCGGCGATCCCTACCGGGAACGCATAACCCCAGCGATAGACGCGGCGCGCCGGGCCAAACGGCCAGGGCGTAGCGGCGTCCTGCCAGCCCTGGGGCTTCTGGGGCTTCACGTCCACCAGTTGCCCGACCGCGCCTGCGCCGAGCACGCTGCCCTCGGCGACCAGGCGCACGGGGCGCCGTCGCCAGGCGTGGTATTGGTTATCCATGCACCAGCCGCCAACGGTTTCCAGCCTGTAGGCAGCGCGGGGGGCGCGTAACCCTGTCTCGATCTCGCCGGCGTCGCGGGGTGCGTAGCGCGAAAGCGTCACGGCGTAGCCGGACACGCCTGCATCGGCCAGATCACCATCGGTAAAACCCCAGGTGAACGCGCCGTGGCCGGTGGAGCGCAGCCCGCCCAGGCCGCTATCGGCCAGCCGATCGAGTGCGCCACGGAGTACGCTCACATCGCCGCGCAGCGCGAACCAGAAGCCGACGTTCTCCCGCAGCGTGACGCGCCCGACGTGATAGAGCATGCTGGTGTTAGTCGTCCGATCGAGCGTCACGCGGGGTGTATCCCACTGCCTCCACAGCGGTTTGAGATGACCTTCCGCGTCCACCGGCAGGCCCGCGCACTCCTCTGAAGTGACCCAGAAGCCGCCGGGGCCGAAAAGTTCTTTTTGGCAGGCATCATCCACCTGTTCGCCTTTGCACAGCCGCCAGAACAGCGCTTCGGAGACCCACGCCGCCTCTTTGAGCCATTTGCCCACGCGCTCTTTGGCCTCCTCGGCGGCGTTGATTTTGACCGAGGGGCGTGGGAAGAAACGCAGCGCGGCGCGTGGGGCTTTATCGTCCTTATCGTACAAACATGGGAACGCCGAGGTGAGCAGCAGTGGCGGCGTGCCGTCCTCGAACGGCGCGAGGCAGGCAGCGGCCTTCCCCTGCTCGGCCCAGGCCGTCACGAACGCCGCGAACAGCGTATCGGCGGGGATGTGCCCCAGCACTCGCTGCCGTTCGATGCCCACCGGCTCCCCGATGTGGAAACTCCCCTTGGGGGCCAGGGTAATCACAGCCATAGCCCACCTCACAAGTTCAGCGATTGGCGCAGCCAGGTTTCGATATCACCTTTGAGGCTCACCAACGTTGCCAGGTTGCGTTCTTCGGCTTTGCGGTTATTGAAAGCCTTGAAATCATAGTCCTGGTAATCCTTGCCGCCGCGCACCATCAGCGTCAGATCCTCGAAGCGCACCTTGCCGGAGCCGCGCGAGCCTTGCCCGCCCAGGAAGTCGTCTTCGACCAGTTGCAGGCCGGTGAGCACGTGGGCAAAGCGCTGTACATCCGCTGCGCTGTAGATGCTAAAGACGATCTCCAGCGGCGCAAAGACGGCCCCTGCCGGCACGCGCTCCATCTGGCGCGGGCTGGCGGCGCTGGTCACGCGGTCAATCGCCGCTTCCCATTTGACCTCGGTAAAGTCCACCACCGTCTCCGGCAGGCTCGATTTATCCAGTGGAATATCCCGCACTGTCAGGCGGGTTGGGGCATCTTTCATCACATCACCAGTGGTGCCATAGATGGTACAAACCGGACAGGCAGGATCGTCACAGAGATGCATCCACACTTGTTTAGCCTCTTGATCTAATTTGCCAATTTGCTTGTTTTGTTTTGCTCCGGTCACCTTCTCCCATAGCGAACGCATCTTACCCTTGAGCGAAGAACCCGGAATGTACGGCGTGCGGTCCACCGGATTGCGCACCACCGGCATATCCACGCCGCCAATTTCCAGGGATTCCTTCGAGGTGCCGATGTGTAAACCGGTCACGGCCACGACTTTACCCGTGAGCACAACACGGGCGTGCAACATAATTTGACGTCCTTTTTCCTCTGACATTTTCTACCTCCCCGTTCTTAACTCTTGCCGCCAGCGGCAGTATGATAGGCCAGGATCGCTTCAAAGAACTCGACGAATCGTCGAAAACGGGCATACCGCTCCTGATAGTCTTTGGCTTTGCCGATTTCTTCGATGGCTGCGCCCAGGATCGTTTCCAAATCGTAAAATCCTGGCTTGTTGGCGCGTTTGGCTTGATACGCCAGTTTAGGGCGGAGCAACATCACCTGGCGGAAAGCTTTTTCGGCGTCGCTTTGTGGAGTATCCGTCCGCCAACGCAGTTGAATCTGGCGCACGGGGCCAAAGATGTTGCGCACCTGGCTGGTCGTCACATCGTTCTTAATCTTATCGCCGATAAGCTTAGCCTGCTCAACGAGCAAATCCGCTCTTTTCTCGTCACCGATGATCGCCGGCACGTCTTTGAGTACATCAGGTACCCAGGAGGACGCGGCATCCCGCGTGTCACCTTTTCTCGATGGATATGGATCTCGCATGCTCATTTTTTATTCCTCCTTGCGAATACTTGTCGCGCATACTTGAGCGCGTGCTACAAACCTTTTTCCTGTGAACGGGTCAACAACTCGGCCCAGCGCGCGGCCAGGCCCAGGTGCTGTACATTCCAATCGGCGAGCGCAGCCGGATTCAATAATCGCCCAAGCCACTCCTCGACTTGTGATTTCACCGCCGTGTGGGTATCCTTGGCGCTGGCAATGCGGTGCAATCGGTAAACCGCCAGCCACACCCACGGGCCGAAATACGGCTTGTAGCGCTTCAGCCGGCCTGCCTTGACTTCCTGATCGCGTCCTCTGTTCCATTCGTGATAGAGACGGAGCAACGTCTGCAAAAGCGATTTGGGTGCCTGCCCGTTTTCAACCCAGCCGGCCATCTGTCTGACCAGGGCTTGCACCTCGCCGAACTTCTCCCATCCCAGCGGCAAGTCGAGGAAGCACAGCGCATCTTTCTCCACCAGTGTCGCCGGGTCTTGTCCAGGTTGCTCGCGCTTGTACCGTTTGGCCGCCTGTTCCGCCCCGTGTGCCTCATCCGCCGCGCGGTAGAGCGGAAACTTTTCCGGGTGGAGCGTGATGCCGCCGGAGAGCGTCGCGCAGGGATTGTCACATGCATACTTGCCAAACTGTTCACGCACCGCTGCGGCAAACTCGGGCAGGGCGTCCCACGCACCCACCACGAACAGGTCATCGCCGCCGGCATACTGCAGGTAGAGTCTGCCCTCCCATGGCTTGCCAATCGTAGGCAGGTAGCCCTCGAAGAACAGCCGTAGCGCGAACGAAAGCGCCGCCACGCGGGAAAGCGTCAGACAATCTCGATCGCCACGCCGGAATCCTTTGCGGAACAGGTCCCCCAGATTGTCCACGTCCATCCGCAGCACGCCCCAGCGTTCGATGCCCCGACTCTGCTTTGCCAACTCGTCGAACGTCTTGGCTTCGCCGTTCTTCTTGAACGGGACGATCTGCGCAAAGGGGCGGAAAGCGCGCACAAGCGGGGCGTTCAATTTGGCCCGCGCTTCGGCAATCAACCCATGTTCGCGCGCCTCGTCTCGATTCTGGCCCAGTGGATAGAGCCGCACCCATTCCGCTCGATCAGGGCCGCCAGGAAGGTACTTACCGCTGGTTTCTGGATGGTCAACGTCAACTACCCACACGTTGACGCCAAACTGCTCCAGCCCCTGATGCCAGCGGTCAACGCGCGGGCGCGAGGTAGCCGGCGTCCCTACCGCCATAACCAGGTGCGTGGCGTGGGCAACCTGGCGCCCCAACTCGGCAAAAGATTGGCACAGTTGACAGCCACTGTCGCCCACCCCTTGCTCCTCCCGCCCGCAGATGGGGCACGTCCCCACATTGCCGCCTTCGCCATAGCCTGTTCCCACTTTTCCCTTTATCGCATCGGCGGCCAACTCAGCCAAGGGGCGCTCCTTAACCCGCCGCAACCGCTCGTGCAGCCGGTCCCAGGCCTGGACGAACGCGCCGATCTTGAACTCGGCAGCCTGCACCGGCGTCCAGGCCAGCGCCAGCCGCAGATTGCCCTCGTGCGCGTCGAACAACTTGCGCGTGACTTCGGCCTGCAGGTCGGCCAGCGGCTTTTGAGGCTGCAGCGGAGCGATCAGGTAAAAGTTGCCCCCGCCTGCATAGAGCAGGTTGGTCAGCGGCAGTCCCAATTCCTGGAGCAGAGATTGCGCCACTGCCTCTGTGACCAGTTGGAGGTAGACCGAGCGGCCACGCAACGCCTTGGCTGCCCCGTCCGAAGCGATGGAGTACAGGAACTTTTGCACGCCGGAGATGTCGCCGGCGACCAACAACGCGACCGGCTCGCCTGACTTATCGTTCCAGAATTCGTCCATCCTGGCCTGGCACCAGGCTGTATCACGCCTATCGGCGGCGAAACAGGCCGCCAGCGCCGCCGTCGTCCGGCTGTGGTCGTACAGGCTCACGTCGGGGACGCTGTGGTAGTAAGCCGAGGGGATGCACCAGGTATAACGTTGCAGTAAATCCAACATCGCTTCCAGGTAAAGCGGGAGCGAATCGCCGGGCAATTGTCCGGCCTGCCCTACAAACGACTGCCACAGTTCGTCGTACTCTTGCTGACAGGTATCCTTCCACTGCAAGTCACGCTCGTGGGGAAAAATCCACTCGCTCGTGGGGTCAAGCACCTTCAGCGGCAGGTAGCCTTTCTTCCCCTGCGGCTTACGTCCTCCCAGGCGGAAGAAGATGGATTCCAGGTACGGGGTGAGGTTATCTTCATCGTCTTCGCGTTCTCCTG
This sequence comes from Chloroflexota bacterium, assembly GCA_019873725.1. Lineage (GTDB taxonomy): Bacteria > Chloroflexota > Anaerolineae > B4-G1 > SLSP01 > DSWT01. Next base: position 13,081 of record JAIOAS010000144.1, read on the forward strand.
CGGAGAGATGATCGGCTAACTGTACCATAACGCCTAACTCGTCGCCTGGTTTGTGGTGATAACCGGCGGCTCGCTGCAACGTCTGTTTGACCTCATCTCCCAGAGCCCCCGGCATCAACTTGGGGATTGTGTCGTATGTCAGCAGTGCGTGATAGTGCCCAAAATCCCGTCTGGCGGTTTTGCTATCGGCTGTGCCGCGCTCTTCCGCCCGCTGCGCAAACTTCCCCACATCATGCAACAACCCCGCCAGCGCCGCCAGATACACCCTGCCCTTCGGTCCTTCATCCATACACACCTCCTGCGAATCGTGAATGGTTACTCCACGCGCCAGACTACCGCGCCTTTTCCGAACACGTCGGCCTTGTAATAAATCTTGATGCC
>JAIOAS010000145.1 GCA_019873725.1 Chloroflexota bacterium
CCGTCACCGGAGAACTCTCAGAGTTCGATTCTGAGGTCAAAATCCGTAAGTTTGAAGGCTGAAACGCTCAAGCGCGCTGAGCAAACACCCCCAGACCGCCCACCAGAGCGTGAAACCGGTGGGCGGTCAGTTGATTCACGCAGATCATTTTAGGAAATCAGCGGAAATCCGCGTGAATCTGCGTCCAAAATCGTGTCGGGGCTTATTCGGGAACAAGTCTCAGTAGATCCAAAAATGCTCCAGGGGGATCGTCAGATCGCCAGTCTGGTCTGGATCTGGCGATCCAGACCAAGCGAAATTGGATCTACTGAGTCTGATTATGCAGATTCGATCAGGTTGGGGGCAGAACTCACCTAATCCTGTGGCACGACGGCGATGCAGTCCACCTCAACGTCGATACCACCGGGCAATTGCGCTTGCACGGTCGTCCGGGCGGGGTACGGCTCGGTGACGTAGGTTTTGTACACTTCGTTCATCGCGGCGAAGTTCTTCATGTCAGAGAGGAACACGCCCACTTTCACGACATTCGCCCACGAGGTTCCGGCGGCTTCCAGCAGAACGGTGATGTTCTCAAAGACCTGCTTCGCCTGCGCAGCAACGTCATCCTTGTCAAATGTGCCGGTCCGGGGATCGATCGGGCCTTGCCCAGAGATGAAAACCAAGGGGCCGTCGGCCACGATGGCCTGCGAATACGGCCCAATCGGTTTGGCCCCCTTTTCGGTGAAGATTTGTTTGCGCATCGTCATACCTCCTGAAGTGTTGTCAACGGATTGAACGGATGAAACGGATTTTTACTTTGGAAGCAACAACTCCGGCGCATCACTACAGATGGCGTCCACGCCGAGTTGACGCAACGCGGTGATTTCCTCCGGGCGCTCTTCGTGCCAGCAGATAATGCCCAGGTTAGCTTCGCGCACGCGGGACACCCACTCAGGCGTCAACAGCGCGCTCGGATGCGGAAACCGTTCCCAGCAAGGATGTACGAAAGTCGCCTTCACGGATTGGGCCAGCTTGACGGCATCCACGGACGGTGCGTTGAACAGGATCGAGGTCATCAGCCGGGGTTCGATATCTTTCACCGTCGCCAGCCAATCCGGACGGAACGCGCCGAGGATGCAGTGTCCGGCGTACTTTTCGTCGCGCAATGTCTTGATGACATCAGCGATGACGCCGCCGTCTTTGATCTCGATGTACGCGCCGAGGTTCTCTTCGATGCAAACCTTCAGCGCCTCAGCAAACGTGGGGATACGCTCGCCCTGCCCCAGGTCAATCGCGCGCAGTTGCTCCAACGTGCTGCGCTGAACAGGCCATGCGCGCCCATCGCCGTCGATAAGATGCGCGTCGTGGGCCAAAACCACGTACCCGTCGGCGGTGCACTGCACGTCGAACTCCACCACATCCGCGCCCAAGGCTGCCGCCGTGCGGATGCCGAGCAACGTGTTGTCCGGCGCGTGCGCCCGCGCGCCGCGATGGCCGATGCGCAGGAAGCGATATGCAGAAGGCGGAATCTCACGCGCCAGTTGGTCGAGAATCGCGTTGACCCGGCCCGGCATCCAGTCGCGCAGCGCCTCCCACGGGACGAGCATTTCTTCGGTAATCGGGAAAGTCAGGGAGAAGTCCCAACTCGGCTCGAAGGCCCGCTGCGCCAGGTACGTATGCACCAGCCGCGTCTTGAGCGGCGTCGGCCTGACCTGCTTCTCGATGTACTTCGCCAGCAGCACGCCCCCCACCCCCGCCAGATCGCTCGTCTCGGAACGCTTAAATTCCTGGCGGCGCTCTTTGAACCAGTCGGGCGTCGGCGCAAAGGCGTGCTTGCCCGGTTCGCTGTAGATTGAGGGATGCTCATCGTCTTTATCCATCAGCAGATTAAGCAGATTTAGCAGATGAAAGTCGCCATGCCAACTGGCTTCGACGCGCGCGACGCGGCCATCCGCGCCCACGTAGACCCAAATGTGCTCCAACTCGTACAGGTGGCCGATGTCCCAATCCCACCAAATGGCGTACTCGATAGCGAACGCGGCGCGCGGGCCATCCGGCGGCGCGAGGTCGATCTTGCGCCCCTGACGGAACGACGGCGACTCGCCGGTCTCGCGGAAGATCGTGTAGCCCACTGCCAGCGGCAGGAACGGCTCGCGGACATCGAAACGCAGAACCGGCGCATAGCGGGCGGCCAGGGCGCGGTCGGCGGGGTTTTGGGGAACGTCGAACAGGGTTGTTAGCGGTAGGTTGATGTCATCCATACTCACAGATTTTGCCGCACAAAAGCAAGTATTTCTCGTAACGGCAGAGGAATTCAAACGCCGGACTATTCCTCTTCCTCAAACTTCAGCCGCATGGCCTGCTCCCCATAGCCGATGTACATATCCCTGACAGGGAAGTTCGCCACGCAGTAGGGATTCTCGTAATGCGGGAAGCCGGTGATCGGCTCCTCAACGCCGTTGCGCAGCAGTGGGCCTTCCCAAGCGAAAGCCAGCGTGTCGCCACGCAGGGTGTTCATCTGAACGGAAAGGCCGTCGAAGACAATATCCAGGGCGAGAATTTTGTCCTGGAATGTCTTGAAGTTGCCGTCAAGCGCAGCGCGCCCCATGTGGCAGAGCCACACGTTCGGCGAACCGTAGGAACGCAGCTCGCGGTGCGCGGTCAATCCGCCGGTTATCAGGGTCAAGCCCTGCGCGGCAGTGAGGGCCAGGTAGCCGTTCCCCTTGCGCGCAAAGGCCCACATGCGCCCATGGGTGTCATTGCACACAATGCCTTCATCGAAAGCGTATTTGGGGAAATAAGCGTGCGTGAACCCCAGCCAGTCGTCGTCCGGCAGTTTGTGGATAGCGATGAGCACGTCCTTCCACTGCGCTACACGCGGCAGGATGACGTTCCCGTGCCAGAAGTTGGGGCGGTGCGATCCCTCTTCGCTCATACACGGCGGATGCGTGACAAACACCACCGCTGCCGGGCCGAACGTGGCCTGCCAGATGTGCTGTTGAAAACCCGGCTCGCCGGGATGATAATCCTGCGCCGAGGAAAGCATATAGTCCGGGGTTTTGTAGGTCACCTTGTTAACCTCGTCGCCGAGGCAGCCGGAAGCTTTCCACAGCGCCGTATCGCCCACGTGACGCTCACGGTTCCACATCTCGTCAGGCAGGTCGGCAGCGATGCGCGCAATCAGGTCGGGCAGCTCGTAGTTCTCCATACATGTCACACTGACCGTGCCCATGATGCGGTTGTTGAACACGCCCATTCCCCACAAAATGTTGGTGATGCCGGACGTCCCCTCCAGATAAGCGCCCTTGATGAGTGGAGCATACGTGCGCCCGTGCGTCGAACCAAAGACGCCCTTGTACGAGTTCACAGCAATGCTGAACAGCATCTTGTCCAGCAGCACGGTTGCCATCTCCCAGACATGTTCCGATTCGGCCAGATCGATCAGGTGCGAGAGCGCCAGGATGTCTTCCTCAAAGTAGCAGTTGGAATCCCATTCTTTGAAGCCGTGGACACCGCGCTCGTGCAGCCATTCCAGCGCCAACCGCTCGCCTTTCTCGCGGTGCCATTGCCCGGTCTGCCCGACGTTGGGGAAAATGCGATCGGGATACAGTTGTCCGGCCAGGATTTCCGCCGTGTGGAAAAGAATACTGTGGTTTTCGGTGGTATAACACATCGCGTCGCTGCCCGGCTCATCGTGCCAGTATTTGAAATTGAGGATACATGCTTCAATGGGCTGCTTGAGTTCTGCCGGAAACCGGGGGTCGTCGCCGAAACGGTACACCATCCCCAACAGTCCCACCAGATAGAAGTCGCTGCAATCCTTACGTTGGTTGATGCCGGCGATAGTATCGAGAATCGCCCTGACCGACACATGGCGCCACCAACCGACCGCCATCTTGGCGATCTCGGAGAAGATGTTGGCCTCCAGGCGGGCAGCCGCGACCAATCCCTCCTGGCGTCGTTCTGCATAAGTGCCATAGGGCGCTTCGTGGAAGCGGTTCAGGCCGAGGCCGGCAATGTTAAGCATGCGCGCGATGCGCATGTTGCCCTCGTAATACTCGACCAAAGGCGGCATCAGGATCAGCCGGAAGTTGCCAGTCGGATATTCATAAACCTTACCGAACGCTTTGCGTTTACTGGCCTTCGCCTCCACTTTTCCCTCGCCATAGATACGGCCTTCGGGGGATTGAAGACGGAGGGTAAGTTCAGCCGACTTCGGCATACCAGAGGGCCAGCGGATGACGAATTCTGCATCACGGTCAAACACGTCTTGTGTGAGGTAGGCAGCCTCCAAGACCTGCTCCAATGTGTTACGCCGTTCCACCGGCTCAAGCGTCGTGGGCAGGTACACCGCGCAGTCTGCATTGGCAGGCGGCGCAAGCCGCAACGCCAGCACAAAAGGACACGCCCGCGCAGCAACAGCCTCAAACCGCACCAGGATGCGATTGCGGCCCGCGCCGAGATGCGCGGTGAACGGGACACTGTGCGGAGGTTGATGGTGAAAATGCTCATGGCGATGCACATGCGCGTCGTTTATCCATACGTCTGCGGGGCCGTTGGTCGTGATGATAAAAGTGACGTCGCGCGCTGTCTGGCTCTCGACTTCGGCGTAAGCCCAGGCCCGCAGATAGGTGGTGAGGTGTTGAAAAGTCGTAAGGTCGACGAAGTGATCTTCCAGGCAACGGACATAACGCCAGTAAGCCTGAAAACCCTGCAGGTGGACCAGGCCCTCGGTCAACGGCCCGGGTTCGACGGGCTGTTCCGTAATGCCGTGCTCCGGCGTGTAGTAGTGGCGGGCAATCTGGCGCTTGTAATCGGGGCCGGTGAAGCGTTCAAGGTCCTCCACCAAAATCATCTGTGGGCCAAGAACAAGCCAGTTATGAATGTAACCGTCGTGAAGATCGTAACGCACGTAAGAAATTGGCATGGAAAACTCCTTTAGATAGTCTTGTAGTCGGGTAGTCGTGTGGTCGTGTGGTCTTGTGGGCGGGTAGGCGGCGGTTGAGGTGTCGGTGTCAGGCTAACCACAGGGGGAAAGGCTGCTCCTTTTCGCACAGGTCGCCCGCATAGAGCAAGCGGAAGCTGTCGTGGATATAGTACTGCCCGAACTGTTTTTTTGGCAACACATCGATCAGCCGCGAGGCTAAATTGTCGGCCATTGACTCATCCAGCCCGGAGGCTACGTCGTAGTCGAAGTAGATCGCCAAATCGCGGTCAGGGTCTTCGTGGACCGTCACACCGTACTTCTGGGGAGCGCAGGCCACCGGCGAGTAACGTTCGAGGATAAACGCGCCGGGCGACGCAGAGTGAATCGCGTCCTGATGCGCGTACACAAAGTTGACGGTCTCCTGCGCCTCCTCCATCGTCTCACCGGGAAAGCCAAAGAAGAAGAAGGTATGATTCCAGATGCCGGCAGCGGCGCTGTCGCGCAGGATGCGGCTCATCTCCGGCAGCTTGGTGCCCTTCACCATGCGCTGGATGGTGCGGGCGGCGGCAGTTTCCAGGCCGAAAAGCAGCATGCGGCAGCCGCCTTGCGCCATACGTTCCAACAACTCGCGGGTGAGTCCGGCGTCGAAGCGCACACAACCGCACCAGTGGACGGGCGCACCTTCCTCAATGAGCCGCGCAGACATAACCTTGAGGTTGCGCGGTGTGATGGCTTCGTCGGCAAAGAAGAGGTGGCGCGCGCCGTACTTGTGGTGTAACGCCAGCATGTGCTCCACCACGAGGTCGGCATCCAGTTGGCTGAACGTCCCCGGACCGCCGTAGCCCACGTTGCAGAATCCACATTTGCCGTGGTAACAACCGTGCGCGCTCAACATCGGTAGCACCGGCGTGGGAACGAGATAACGCTCCAGCGGCAGGCCGTCGAAGTCGGGCAGCAGGTTGGGATGCGGTTCGACCCTCACCGGCGTGCTGCGGATAATGTCGGCGTCGTGCTGCGCCCGGTAGATCAGGTTAGGGACTTTGGCAAGGTCGCCACCGCTATCGAGCGCTTCTGCCAGACGCAACAATGCCGTTTCCCCATCGAAGACAACTGCGCTGTCGAACAAACGGAAGAGCGCCGGGACTTTCGGCAGTTGCTCGCGCAACATCGACACATGCGGGCCGCCGATGGTCACATGGCAGGGCAAGCCCGCCTGCTTGATGAGATGCCCCAACGTCATCCCGGCAATCATCTGATCCAGCGTGGGAATCGAGATACCGACGATGTCCGGCTGCTCACGAACGATGTCGGGAAGCACACGTTGGCGGAAAAATTCAAGGAAGACATTAAGCTGCGGATCGCTCACGACATGCAGCAAAGCCCGGCTGCTATCCGCCGGGACGGGTGGCCTGAAAGTCGTCAGACCAAGCTCTGCCGGTGCAAAAGCCAGGGAGGCCAGGTCAAGGCTCTGCGCGAGGGTAATGAACGCCGACAGGCTGGCTTTGCCGTCGAAAAAAGCCGGGCTGCGAAAGACAGCTTTCGCACCTTCCACCTGCGCAACCAATCGCGGGCCGTCTGCCAACGCAGCCCGTAGAGGTTGCGCCGCCGGACCAGACACAAAACGTAGTCGCTCGCGCAAACGCTCGACGGTGTCATTCAAAGCAGCGCGCGTGAGCAGCGCATCGAAGAATTCGACGTTCAGATCGCGCTGGATGACCGCAACGCCGTGGGCGCGCAGGTAAGCGGTAAGCGTCGGCAAGGCCAGATGCGGCATCGCCGGCACCCAATGCGGAGGGAATAAAAGCAAGATTTTCATCATCGTTCACAAAACATAATGCGTGAAAGGCTAAATCGCATCTCACGCATTACGTTTTACGCCTCAACGGTCAATTTCCGGCTGTATCCACACTATGGCGTCACTCTTCCCAAAACACCCATGAGTCGCAGTTCTTCGGCACGGTGACAACTCACAAAATGCTCCGGCTCGAGTTCGCGCAACTCCGGTCCTTCGGTCGAACAGCGGTCAATGGCATACTGGCAGCGCGGATGAAAGTAACAGCCACTCGGCGGGTTCGCCGGGTCAGCCACGTCGCCCTGCAACACAATCGGCTCGGTGCGCAAGCGCGGATCGGGCTTCGGTACTGCGGATAGCAGCGCCTCCGTGTACGGGTGCAGGGGGCGCTGGAAGAGCGCTTCCGTAGCGGCCGCTTCCACCAGCTTGCCAACGTACATCACCGCCACACGGTCACTGATGTGCTCCACCACGCTCAAGTCGTGCGATACAAACAGGTACGTCAGCCCGAACTGCTCCTGCAAATCTTGCAGCAGGTTCAATGTCTGCGCCTGGATCGACACATCGAGCGCCGAGACCGGTTCATCACACACCACCAATTGCGGATTCAGCGCCAGGGCACGGGCGACTCCGATGCGCTGGCGTTGCCCACCGCTGAAGGCGTGCGGATAGCGCGTCATGTACTCCGGGCGCAACCCCACCACACGCAGCAATTCCGCCACACGATCCTGAAGCTCCCCACCCTTCGCCACGCCGTTCACCAGCAACGGTTCACCCACAATTTGCAGCAGTGTCATGCGTGGATTGAGCGAGGAATAAGGGTCCTGAAAGATCATCTGCATGTTCTGGCGCAATAATTTGAGTTGCCGTTTGTCCAAATCCGGCACATTGACCCGACCCATCTTCCGGTCGTTGAACCAGATTTCGCCAGCGGTGGGTTCGTAAGCGCGCAGGATCAGGCGGCCGGTGGTCGTTTTGCCACAACCGCTCTCGCCGACCAGGCCCAGGGTTTCTTGCTCCCGGATAAAAAAACTTACGCCATCGACGGCCTTGACATGCCCAACAAATCTGGTGACAAGAAAACCTTTCTGAATAGGGAAATGTTTCTTCAGGTCTTTGACCTCAAGCAGAATAGGGTTGCGCGATTCGGGAATCGCCGTAGCCGTATGTGCGGAGGTTGTATTCTTAAGTGCTTCAGTCATGGTCGTTTTTCCTCAGCTTTTGCGTGAATATGCGCGTCGAATACCATTCTTAGACGCCCGTGCAGGCCAAACAACGCACCTTGTGGCCCGGCGCAACTTCAATCATCTGCGGTTCAATCTGATCACACTCTCCCGCAATCATTTGACTACACCGGGGATGGAACGAACACCCTTTCGGCAGCGCATACGGATCCGGCACCATCCCCCGAATCGACGCCAGGCGCCGCTGCCCGGCGCCACGCCGGGCCGTCTTTTGCCCCAGACGGGGAATCGACTGCAGCAATGCACGCGTGTAAGGGTGTTGTGGATCATAGAACAGCGTGTCTACATCGGCTTGCTCTACCACTTTTCCCATGTACATCACCACCACGTTCTCTGTCATCTGCGCGATGACGCCCAGGTTATGGGTAATGTACATGATCGCCATGCCCAACTCATCCTGCAACTGGCGCATCAGCTTGAGGATTTGCGCTTCCGTCGTCACGTCCAGCGCCGTTGTTGGCTCATCCGCAATCAACAGACTCGGATGGCATGACAATGCCATAGCGATCATCGCCCGTTGCCGCATCCCGCCGCTCAACTGGTGCGCGTACTGATCAATCGTCCGATTCGGCAAGGGCATTCCCACCAGAGCCAGCATGTCGATGGCCAATTCTCGCGCTGCCGCCTGGTCCAACCCCTGATGCAGCCGGATCGCCTCGCAGATTTGATTTCCAATCGTATGCACCGGACTCAGCGATGTCATCGGCTCCTGAAACACCATCGCAATCTCCGCCCCACGAATGTTGCGCATCTCGCTGCTCTGCGGCGCCAGCTTTGTCAGATCAATCGTTTGCTCAACACCTTTCACTTTGCGGTGATACAGAATCTCTCCCCCCACCGTCTTCCCTGGTTTGGGCACAATGTTGAGGATCGAGCGCGCCGTCACGCTTTTTCCACACCCACTCTCCCCCACCACACCCAGCGTCTCCCCGCGATGGATGTTAAAATCTACCCCGTCCACCGCCCGCACCGTCCCTTCGTCCAGGAAGAAATACGTCTGCAAGTTTTTGATTTCTACGAGTCGTTCTCTGTTGTTGTTCACGGTTGTTCTCCTAGTTTAGTCCGATAGTCGTCAGTCTTGTAGTCATCAGTCTTGTAGTCGTCAGTCTGACAATCGGAACTCTTGCTTATGCACCCATCTCTCTGACTACATGACTATGTGACTATGTGACTATCCGACTATCGAACTATTGACTATCTTGCATACGGATCCGCCGCGTCGCGCAAACCGTCGCCGAGGAAGTTATAGGCAAAGACGGTCAAGACCACACAAACCGCCGGAGCGTACAACAACCACGGGGCCAAAGTCAATGAACGCACATTCTGCGCCTCCTGCAGCAGCACCCCCCAACTAATGGCCGGCGCACGCAATCCCAGGCCGAGAAAACTCAACCCGGTTTCGCCCAGAATCTGGCCCGGAATCGAAAGCGTCAGACTGGCGATGATATGGCTCAAGAACGAGGGCACCATATGCCGCAAAATGATACGCATCTCGCCCGACCCACACAAGCGTGCAGCCAGCACAAAGTCTTCCTGACGTAACGACAGGAAACGCCCGCGCACCACCCGCGCCATCCCCGTCCAGCCGACGAGCGAGAGAATAATCGTGATGCCAAAGTACAACTTTATGATCGGCCAATCGGCGGGTAAAGCGGCACTGAGCGCCATCCACAAGGGAATCGTGGGGATAGTACGGACAAACTCGATGACCCGCTGAATGATTGTATCGACACGACCGCCGTAATAACCGGAGATTCCACCCAACACAATGCCGAGTGCCAGGCTCAAGAAAACGCCGACCAGACCAATCGAGAGCGAGAGGCGTGCACCGTAGCAAAGGCGCGAAAAAAGGTCGCGGCCCATCCGGTCGGCGCCAAGGAGGAAGACCGCCTGGTCTTCAACCTCCGGCGCAAGTCCAAACAATTTGATGTCGGTTTCCCAAAGGCCCCAGAACTTATAGGGTGTACCCTTGACAAAGAAACGGATGGGGTACATGATTTCGGGATTCTCTGTATAGATGTCCCGCAGCGTTTCCAGGTCCTTCGTGCGATCCCGATGATAGATAAAAGGCGCATGCAACTTGCCCGTAGTATCGAAAATGCGGATAGGTGTCGGCGGAGCCAATTTATAACGGATGAAGTACGCTTCCGGATCGTAAGGCGCGATAAATTCACAAAAGGCGCCGATAACGTAAAGAATGATCAGGATGACGCCGCCTACGAGCGCCATCTTGTGCTTGCGAAATTTCCACCACATCAGTTGCCACTGGCCGGCAACGTAGAGCCGCTCTTCCTCTTTCGCGACAACCGGTTCTGTGTCAAGCACTTCAAGGGGTTCCATCGCCTCAACTGGGGGTGGACAAGCCTCTGCCTCAGTCATGACTCGGCTACTGCGTAATTCGTTAGCTTGCGGTTCTGGAGTCGTCATAACTAACCCTCCATACGAATGCGGGGATCAATCCACGCCAGCAAAATGTCGGAGATCAACGTCCCGATGACGGTCAACACGCTCACCAGGAACAGAAAGCTGCCGGCCAGGTACATATCCTGCGACCTTAAGGCGCGCAACATCATTGGGCCGTTCGTCTGCAAGCCGAGTACCACAGCCACCAGCGTTTGCCCGCCGATCAAGCTGGCCAACGTCCAACCCACCGTGCTAAAGAAGGGATTCATCGCCACTCGTACCGGGTATTTCCACACCAGCTTGCTTTCCTTCACCCCCTTAGCGCGTGCGGTTTCCACATAGGGCTTGTTCAGCTCATCCAGCACATTGGCGCGCGTCGTGCGAATGCTGCCGGCCGTGCTTTCAAAAGCGATCACAATAACAGGAATCCACAAGTGTTTCAGCATGTCAACGAACTTGTCCCAACTCCACGGGGCAAGGATATACTCTTCAGAGAACAAACCGCCGACGTTTAAGCCAAATTGACGCATGGCGACCAACATCACGACCAGGGCAATCATAAACCCCGGTGTGCCGGCTCCGATAAAACTGATCGCCGAGAAGATATAATCGGGAATCGAGTATTGGTGCGTGGCCGAAAATACGCCCACCGGAATGGCAATAAACCAGCTCACCGAAACGGCGACCAACGAAAGGAAAACCGTCAGCGCCATGCGCTCCCAAATCAATTCTTTTACCGGCTTGCGCCACTCCATAGATTGGCCCCAGTCACCGCGCAGAAGGATGCCGGACATCCATTTGTAATATTGCACGTAGATAGGCTGCCCAAGCCCGTATCTCTCCCGCAACGACTCTAGCTCGGCCTCATCCACGGCGTCTCCAGTTGCGCGTAATGACGCCGCATACGACGTCAGATAGTCGCCAGGAGGGAGTTGAATGATGATAAAAGAAAGCATCGAGATGACGATCAGGGTAGGAATCATCATACCGATACGGCGGAGAATGTAACCTAACATGCTTCACCTCTATCTTGCAAAGTAAGGAGTAGGGAGTAGGGAATAAGAAGTAAGCGCATGGATGATGCGTCTATTTCCCATTCCCGGCTCCCTACTTCGCCAGATGGAGGGCAGACCCACCAGGGAGTCCACCCTCCACATGTACCGCACAAAGCACTAAAGGCTTGCCAATATACAACCTTCCGCTTTCGGGAAGCTGTACGTATACAAACCCTAAGCGGTGTGCTTCTCCGGCTCGTCCCAGAAGAAGGACTCGGACTGCAGGAATTGTTCGTCACCGGTGGTGTCGTCGTTCGGGTAGCCAGCGAGAACGTTCATGAAGCCATTCTTGGCGATCGTGGGCGCGGGCATCTCGCCCAGAATGCCAATCATGGGCAGTTCCTCGGCCCAGATTTCCAGAATGCCTTCGAACAACTTGTTCTGCTTGGCAGGATCAGGCTCCAGCGAGACCTGGTTGTCCCAGATGTCCCAAATCTTGTAGATGAAGTGCCCATCCGGCGGCTTGACGGCATTGGCATCATCAGGATTGTTATAGTAGAAGCCATAACCGGGACACCAGGGGCGGTCGGGCTGCACGCCACGGAAGATGATGGCGCCTGGTACCAGCGGGAGGACCGTGCGGTCGCCGCCCCAGTAAGCTGCCTCGATATTGTTGGCGCTGTAGTGCTCAGTGTACAGAGCACGCTCGAAGTACTTATACGTGGCTTTGATACCGACAGCCTCCAGGTACTTGCAAACCAGTTGCACGGAGTCTTCGTCCGGCGTGCCCGCATCGGCCGTCCCTTCGATGATGAAGCTGATAGGGGTGCCATCGGGGAACAGACGAATGCCGTCAGGGCCCTTCTTGTCGTAGCCGGCAGCATCGAGCAGTTGGTTCGCTTTATCGGGGTCATACTCGATGTAGGCATTGCTGAGCTTCGGGTAATAGTTGGGCGACATCGGCAGCGGGCTGTACTGACGCGGCTTCAACATCCCATTCCAAACCAGCTCATTGATTTCCTCGCGGTTGATCGCGTGGGAGATAGCAATGCGCACGTCGCGGGTGTTGAAGAATTCGCTGAGTTGCTGATTCTTGCAAGACAGGTTGAGCTGCAGCGCCTGGTGGCCGGCGGAGATGCCCAGGAGAACCCGGTAGTCACCGTTGGCTTCGTTCTCCTTGTACAGCGTGTAGTTACCAAAGCTGAGGTGGCGGGCCTGGTAGTCGATCTCGCCGTTAATGACCCACATATTGAGCATTTCGGTATTTTCGAACAGGCGATGGGTGACGGTGTCGATGTAGGGAACCTGATTGCCCTCCGGGTCGGTGGCGTAGTAGTAGGGGTTGCGCTCCATCACGAAACGCTCTTCGGCCAGCGAACCCTTCAGCAACCACGGTGTAATCTGCGGGCGCTCCGGATTCAAGTCAAAGCGGTTTTTGAAGTCGTTGAAGAAGGGAACCCAACTGTCGAAACCGGCTTCTTTGACCTTGGCCTCCAAAGCTGCCTTATCGTCCACCAAATCCATATGCCACTGCTGCATGTAATGCCCCGGCGTCAACCAACCGTTGATGCTGCGCGTGCCGCCACCTTCGTAGAACAGCATTGGCTTGGGTAGAGGGAACTTAAGCACCACGGTGTAGTCATCCGGGAATTCCATTTCACAGAGCTGCCACTTACCTTCTTTGTCACGCACGGCGTGCGATGCCGGGGGCGTTTTGGTCAGTTCGGGGTTTTTCACCTGATATTCGAAGAACCACTTGAAGTTTGCGCTCGTCAGTTCCACACCATCGGAGAACTTAACGCCCTTGCGCAGGTGGAACGTCCAGGTCTTGGTGTCCGGAGAGACTTCCCAGCTTTCAAGCAGTTTGGGCTTCATATTGAGGTTCTGATCAAACCAGGCCAGCGTGCGGTCATTGAGCTTGGTGGGACCCCAGCGGTCGGAGACGCCGTTGAAAGCGCGCCGCCAGTTGCCGCCGTACTTGCCGATGCTCTCGGCAACGTCGACGATGTAGGGGTTCATGGGCAGGCGCTCATCCACCGGGGGCAGTTGCCCGGCCTCGACCAGCTTCGCCAGCATTGGGGCT